>JAHIWJ010000024.1 GCA_018816205.1 Nanobdellota archaeon | reverse complement strand
GTTAGAATCCTGAAAGAGTAAAATAGAAAAGACCAGAAGATTGCTAAGAGGCTGGCAGATGCAAGCCCGACCTCTTTAGTGTAAAAAGTTTTCCCAACCAAATATGTGAAATAAATCGAAGCAAAAGACATTATGAAGACTAATATCCTAGTCCCCGATTCACCAACCCCAAAATAGGTCAATAATGTCATGATCCAAGGAAGCAAGGGGGGCCTTAGGGCTAGAGGCTGCCACCAATTATAGAGCCCTGACCAAGTGTATGCTGTGGAGAGATATTCTGATTCGTCCCACCAGAGACCTTGAGAACTTGTTAAGGGATAATAATAGAAACGAATTCCTAATGCGAAAATCAGTATTGCCAAAAGAATTAGGCTTTCTGGGCGACTTAACCAGGATTTCGCTTCTTTTTTAAAATCACTAAACTTCATAAATAAAATAGAAAACACGCATTTTTAGATGTTTTTATTTTGATTAAAGCCTGGTGTAAAGTGATGTTAATACCTCTTGCGGAGCGATGCTTTTTACTAAAGCCTCGTCGTATTGGTCCATCTTCTCCGGGAAAAACTCTTCCAGTTTTGGCGAGACTATCTTTGTTAGCGCGTTATAAGGTTCTACTTCGTGGGGGGATGTGCAGAAGAAAAGGGCAACTGTTGGTTTGTTGAGGCCTGTTGCGACGTGAAGAGCTAGACTGTCGCCGCACACCATTGCATCGCACGCGTTTACTAAAGAGGCAAACTCTCTTACAGTGTTGTTGGGGTTGTTGGAATAGGTCTCTATTCCCTCTTCCCTTAGGTTAGATATCATTTTTTGTTGTTTTTCTACTTCTTCAGGGCCACCAAAAATTATCGCTTTGTAATTCTTTTTGTTGAGTTCTCTGACAAACTCTTTTATTTTATCTTCGTGCCAAGCCTTTGATGGCCATCGCGGTGAAGAGCCTATGTGGATTCCGATTGTTTTTTCACCTTTCGTTGTGAAGGTTAATTTTTCCTTGCCTTTTTTTATTTCCTCTTCAGAAAGAGTAATTGAGAAAGGGGTATTGTCGTAGGGCAGTGCGGCGGCCTCAAACATCATTTGTTGATAGGTTTTTCTATTTGACTTTTTTAATTCGTCATCGAAAAGGGTGTTCAGGTAATATTCTGCTCCCAGGTTAAAGGCTGCAGGGTAACCTGATTCTGAGAAGAATCCGTATTTTTGACTTGCGCTAATTTGTAATGCGAGCGAAGTTGCCTGTTCGTCTATGTCGAAGTTGTAGAGAATGTCAAAGTCTTCAGTTGGCTTAGAGGTCATTACATTGTCTACATTTCTGTCCGTTTCAATTACTTCTGCCGCGTTTGGTTTGGTTATCCAGGTAAGTGTTGATTCTGGGAACTTCTTTTTTATCGCTGCGGCTAGAGGAAGGGTTCTGATAACATCCCCCAATGCACTGAGCTTGATTAATGCTATTTTCATACATTTAAGGCCGAAACAGGGTTTAAAAGCCTTTTCCAAAGGTTTTTAATTTGGACGGGGCTGAAAGAAGGATGAAGATTTATGTTGCTGGTAAGGTGCGGAACGAGGTTGAGAGAGATTTCTTGGAAGAGATTGACTCGCTTTGTAAGTCTGAGGGATTTGATACTTTTTTGCCACATCGGGACGTCGGTTTAGCTGAAGGGAACAAAGATGTGCCGAAAATATTTGAAGGGGATATCAAAGAAGGTTTTTCTGATGTAAAACTGGTTGTTGCGGCCCTTGATGGGTTGCATGTTGGTGCTGGTACGGCGTGGGAATTGGGCTACGCTTATGCAAAAGAGATTCCAGCAATAGGAATTAAAACGGACGAACCTGTTTCGGAGGCCTTAGAATATCTTAGTGCAATCTTAGTCGGCAGTATGGATATTGTTTCTTCCAAAGACGAATTAAGAGCGAAGCTCAGAGAATTCGCAAAACATTTTAGTCAAGAGGCTTCGTAGACTGGATTTCTGTTTCCCGCCAGCCGTCTTTGTAATATTTGTTTTTTCTTAGTTCTTTGAATGCAGTTAGATAAATGTATAATCTTGCGAAATAAAATTGGATTATCCAGAAAAATTGTTTGAGGTTTTTTGGCTGGAGTATTGCAAATAAAGCGCCTTCTTTTATTTCGTTGAAAAGTGATTTTGTCCGGGGCATGTCCGGGACTATTTTGTTTAGATTTTCATGTGCTTTTATGTTTCTCACTTTTTGGTTGAACCAGTCTTTCCAGTTGTTGGGATTTTTCACGTAAACTTCTGCTTTGTCTGCATAGACAATTTTATAGCCTTTTTTCCAGAAGAGGTAAGGAATAATGCTGTCTTCGGAAGTGTTTGTTGGGAAGTCGAAGATTACCCCGTCTCTTATCGCGAAGAGATATCCAGAACATTCGAAAAATTGTTTGTTTTGAGACATTCTTTTTCTAACCTGATGGATTCGTTTGAATGCGACTTCTGCCCAGTATTCATATTTAGAGCCGGTAAAATCTATTGGAACCGGCCTGCCGGTTACGCAACCAGTTTTTTTGTCCCTGAATGCCGCGGCTATTTCTTCGATGGCTCTGTCTGAGACGTATACATCGCCGTCTGTTAGGACAAAGATATGATCATTTTTACCGGTGCCGTATTCTTGAAATAGGAGGTTCAAGGCATAGCCTTTTCCTTCACCGGGGTCAAGATAGAATTCGACTCTTTTGTCCTTGATTTCTTTTTTTAATATCTCTTCAACTTTTGGGAAGGGGTCCACGACCAAGATTTTGAAATCTTGTTTTGTTTTTTGGTTTAGAAAGGCCTTGACAGCGCGAATTGTTGCCTTTGGCTCGTTGTAAGAGGTGATGATTATATGAATCATCAGACTACCTCAAGAGGGTAGTCCTCTGGCCTT
>JAHIWJ010000023.1 GCA_018816205.1 Nanobdellota archaeon | reverse complement strand
GTTAAGATAGTTACTACTGATGGTTTACGTGGCTACCCCGAAGTTTTGAGAAAGTCGTTTGGTTTGCAGTCGCCTTATTATTCAACGAGTGCAACAAAGAGTAAAATTATTCATAACGTCGTAATTGCCGACGAAAGAGGGTTTAATCATCCGATTGAAAGATTACATAACACCATCCGAGAGAGAACTAAAATAATGCGTGGCTTTCATGGCTCAATAGAAAGTGCTAACGCTATTATGAAAGGATTTGAAATTAATTATAACTTTAATCGCAAGAACATGGCTCTGAAAGGCAAGACTCCTTCACAAATTGCTATTCCTGAATTGGTTTTGGGAAATAATAAATGGTTGGATTTGATTAGGTCGAGCAAGATTTAATTATCTGCTGTTTTCTCTTTCTGAACAATAACTTCGATATAAGTCGTTGATAATTACTAACGCTTCATCTTCACATTTTATATCAAAATTTCTTATCTTTTCTAAAAAGTCAGAATATTTAGACAAATAATTCTTCTTCCCCTCTTTTGTCGTTAGTAAAACTACTTGGAACGGTTTTTGTCTTGTTAAAACTACTCCCGTAATTAATCTTAATGCTTCCAATGGAAGTTTTTTATCTGCCAAGTCTCCCATTTCTTCATTTATATCAAATGGAGAAACTCCCCCACGAATTGTATCTTTATCTTTGATAATTCCGTCTTTACATAACTCGTCAAAGTCTTGTTCCAAAATTAATATATTTTGTTTTCTGTGTTCTTTTGAATTGACGTTAATACGAAGCATTTTAGAGATTATGATAGATTTTTGTTGAGATTGAGAAACCCACTTTATAAAATCGCAATCTGTAATTATTCTATGAGAATAAGAAATGTAAACCATCTTAAAGAGCTTTGCTTAATAGCTCTTCTGTTACTTTTTCAACATGGATTATCTTTATTGGAGAAGCTATAGTTTTAGTTACTTTTAAGAGTTCATCATCGTCGGTATAACTTAAAATTATCTTTTTTAATTCTTCATTCTCGCAAGAGTTAGAGTTAAAACTAACAAAACTTTTTAGGTCTCCAGCCAATTCTATTTCCGAAAAGGTTACGTTTATAGTCATGCAATTTTTAGAATTCATTGGGTTTTAAACTTTTCTGTTCCAGACACTAAGCCATTCAGTAGCCAAGTAGAAAAAGTTTCCTCCATCTTTTTTCAAGGTAACACTTGTATTTATACTTTTTGTCACTACCGAAAATATTTTTGAAATTTAAACTCACATTGTGTCTTTACAATAAAAACTCCCTCTAACGTTACAATGCAATAAAAAGTCAATATTTATAAATCGTGCAAGCCTATTATTTCAAAGATGAAATCAAAAAGAGGGTTGAGCGCATTAACACTTCTAGGAGTATTTATTCTCTGTTTGAGTTTTGTTTCTGCGGATTTTGTTGACAATGGAGGATCAGCTCAGAACGTTACTGACTGCGGAATCCTGAACACAACAGACGGAGTTTATACCCTAAACCAATCCCTAAGTTCTTCTTTCGATTGCATAACAATTAATGCAACAGGAATAGTTTTAGACTGCGCATTTTACAATATTACCTTCGGAAACGAAACCGGAGGTCTTGGAATTATGGTCAGCGGAGATGGGGGCGAGACGTCCTTGAATAATGTTACCGTAGAAAATTGCTACGTAATTCAAAATATATCCGGATCAAACGAGAGCGCGATTTTCTTTGGTCCGGGCTCAGAAAATGCCATAGTTTATAATAATATTATTGAAACTTATGGAAACGAAACAAGAGGAATTATTATTGGAGACAATTCTATCAACGCCAACGTCAGTTTAAATCTTGTTTATACTAACAGTTCTGGCGCCACAGGAATAGAAATAGCAGATAATGGGTTCAATGCAACAATAAAAGACAACGTTGTTCTTACTCTGGGTAATGACGCTTCAGGAATCTTCTTAATGGACAACGTATCAGATGTTAATATCTATAACAACACACTTTGGCAGATGGGAAATCGGACGCTGAGTAATGCCATGGGGGGAATAGTATTAGAACAAAATACTCATGACTTAAACGTTTCATTCAATATCATCATTAGCGGTTATGCCAGCGGCCTTAGCATAGGGGACGATTATATCCTCGAAGATGAAAACTGGACGTTGGATGGAGGAGGATACAACGCTTCTGGGATTTGGATATGGGGAACAAACCTAACGGCAGACAACAATATAATGATTTCTTTCGGAGATCTCGGAAAAGGTATTTTCATGAACAATGTTGAAGGAGTAAACTTAATGTCCAACATTATCGTAACTGTTGGGGAAGGAGGGCACGGAATCCTTTCGGAGATGTCCGAAACTTCACCACTAACCTTCTATAACAATCTAATTGGAACTTTTGGGGAAAATGCATCCGGCATTTATTTAAATCAAGACGGGTATGACAACATCTCTTCAAACGAAATTTATACTTACGGGAACTACTCCTACGGAATATTC
The DNA here is from genome assembly GCA_018816205.1 of Nanobdellota archaeon. Lineage (GTDB taxonomy): Archaea > Nanobdellota > Nanobdellia > Pacearchaeales > GW2011-AR1 > UBA73. The sequence goes on along the minus strand of JAHIWJ010000023.1, from coordinate 1,951 downwards.
TTTGTTCAATCGCACAATACAACCGTATTCGGAAATGAAATAGTCACCGATGTTCCAACATCCCACGTTCTTTATCTTAATACTTCTGGAGAAGAATTAATTTACAATAATCTATTCAACACATCGACCAACGACTCGGGGGTATACATTATTAATTCAAATCCAAGCGATTTTAACATAACCAAAACATCTGGAACAAATATCGTCGGAAAATCCTTTTTGGGAGGAAATTATTGGGCGAACAACAATGGAACGGGCTATTCTGATAGCTGCACAGAGTCCACAGGGGATTACATCTGCGACTCGTCTTACGAGGTATCCGGATCAGATTTCGTCGATTATCTGCCACTCACGCTTTCCACTTCTTATGTTGAAACTCCTGCTGGAGATACCGGAAGTCCCGGAGGTGGTGGTAGCGGAACAGCTTCTTTCTGGATAAATACGTTCGTGGCTAGCGATGAACAATTCGTAAGCGGATTCTCAAGGGAGTATTCTGCAAGGCAAAGAGCCAAAGTTACAATTGGAACAGAGTCACATTATGTCGGAGTTATCTCGTTAACTAGTTCAGCAGTAACCATTAACGTCTCATCTACGCCACAACAAGCAGTATTCAACGTCGGAGACACTAAAAAATTCGAAGTAAATAATGATTCATACTATGACATCTCCATTAAACTAAATTCAATAAACAACGCTAAAGCGAATATAACCATATTGAGTTTGCACGAGGAAGTACCCGTTTCTACAACAGCTAATTCCTGGTCAGAAGACGAAACTGACGATGAACCTTCTCTTTCTGCGGAAGGTGATATTCTGGCTGGCGCCGCCGAAAAGAGCTGGTTGATTCCAATAATTGTCGTAATTATTCTGGCGGGAGTTATTGCATTGGTTATTGTCTTAAAAAAGAAAAAAATCCTCAATTAAGATTTTGGTAAATACCCGCAATTGTTCTCTACGACAAGCCTTTATTCATTAACAATTAAGCCAGCAAAAACTTTAAATTCCCTTTCTTATTTGACCGCATAAGCGGGAGTGCCGGAGTGGTCAAACGGGCTGCCTTGAGGTGGCAGTGGCTTAGTGCCTGCACAGGTTCGATCCCTGTCTTCCGCATTTCCCCAACATTTTAATATTCCCTACAATTAATTAACCAATGCTCCTCCTCCAGCTCCCCATCGGCAAAATGAAAAACTTCGCCTACATCCTAGCCGACGAAAAAACAAAACAAGCTGCAGTCATCGACCCAGGTTTCGACCACAAAAAAATCCTGCACGAAGCAGAAAAACACACCCTAACAATTAAAAAAATCCTTCTTACCCATGCACACTTCGACCACGTCACAGACCTTCCAGCCTTAGTAAAAACAACAAAGGCAGAAATCTATATCCATGAAAAAGAACCCTTCCAAACAGAATTAAAACTAATCAGAATAAAAGACGGCCAAATAATCAAACTCGGTTCAGTTTCCATTAAGGCAATTCACACGCCCGGCCACACCCTCGGCAGTGTCTGTTTCCTCGCAAAAAATAAATTATTCACCGGCGACACTCTTTTCATAAACTCAATTGGAAGAACAGATTATGGCGGCAACGAAAAGCAGCTTTTCGCAAGCCTTAAAAAACTCTCCAAACTCCCAGACAGCACAGAAATTTATCCAGGGCATTCTTACAACGGCAGCAAGTCTACAATAAAAGAACAAAAGAAAACAAATTCTTTCTTAAAAATCAAGCCTTAGATTTCTTTCTTTTTATAGCCACATAGGTCACAATGGTAACACCTGCTATAACTAAAACCGCCACACCAACAATCCAAATCAGGACAGCACTTCCGCCAGAGGAACTCGCAGGTCCTGCATCTGCTCCGCCATTAGTATTATCCTGACCTTCAACAGGAGGAGATTGTTGAGGAGTATCGCCACCGCTTTCTCCACCATCATTATCCTCCTCATCTTCAG
>JAHIWJ010000022.1 GCA_018816205.1 Nanobdellota archaeon | reverse complement strand
GCTGATGTGCAGATTTTTAATTCAAGCATCCATCATAACAAGGGGGGGATAATGTCTGATGAAACCTTGAGATATTTCATCAGAGATAACCATATATACTCAAATGATGGCACGGGAATCGCATTGGGCTGTTCAACTGTCTGGACAGATGACCTTAATGTTGTCGTAGATGACAAACACCAAGTTCTGAACAATCTGGTAGAGGACAATGCTGATTTTGGTGTTTGGCTCTCGATATGCAGCAATTCCACAGTTGCTGGAAATGTCATTAGAGGGAACAATATTGGGTTTTCTTTTGCCATAGCCAAGTCACTTTACAGAAAGAATATAGGGGACATTGTTACCATTGGGAGAATTGGAAGGGACAGAACAATGAATAATCTGATTGCAAATAATACAGTTTATGATAACTTTAGAAATTTGGAGATTACGTTTAATAGTGGGGGGATGGCTGATTGGATAGATTACGACAGTCCATATTACCTGCCTTTTGATAATTATTTTCAGAACAATAGTTTTGGAGGACGTGAAGTGGAATATTATTATGGGTCATCTAACGGGGTCTTTAATATGAAGAACCTAAATGCTTTCATCTGTATGGGTTGTTCCAACATTACTATATTTAATTCTTCTATCAGCGAGCTTTACCTGGCGTATTGCAACGATACAGACGAAGATGCAGATATTTATAACATCTTATCTGAAGATCCCTATAATGCAATTACTAAGTTTATTGCCCACGGAATCTATTTTGAGAATTATACTGTAAAACGAGCAAGAAACGGAGTTGCCTATGAAAATGGTTCTGAAAATAATACTTTTGTGAATATCTTCCTTTCGGGCAGCGAAGGGAACTGCGTTGATTCTGATGGGGATGGTTATGGCGTGTGCCCGGCTTGTGGTTTTGAGAGCGGCTGCGCCAAGAGCGGGGATGACTGCGATGACTCAAATCCCAATGTTTATCCAGGCGCTAGAGAAGTGTATGACTTTGTTGATAATGATTGTGATGGTTTAATAGATTTAGAAGATCGTGACCTCTTCAAACAAAGCTGTCTTTGCGATTTTAACAAAGATGGTTTGGTTTCTTTTCCGGATATTAATATAATTTCTGCTACCAGTGGGTCTGAGAATTGCGGCTATTACGGAAATCCTGAAACAGATTGGTGCAATTTTACAGATGTTAATAGAGATGGACTGGTAAACAATGTAGATATGTCCATTTTTATTTTATGGATTAATGCAGGGACATGTGACTGCAGTCTGGGACCTGAGTTGTGTGATGGTTATGACAACGACTGTGATGGGAAAGTTGATGAAGTTTTTTGCTGTGGTGATGGAAAATGCGATGAGCTGGAAACCTGCAGTAATTGCGCCGGAGATTGCGGGGCTTGCAGTCACGAATCTCCCGGAGGTCCGGGAAATCCCATGGGCCCTGGCGGTTATCGATATCAATGCAGTGACGGAATCGACAACGATGCAGACGGTTTGATAGACTATCCTGCTGATCCGGGGTGTGACTCAACGAATGACAACAGCGAATTAGACGGGGGCGGGTTAGCAGACTGCGTGGCATCATGGAATTGCAGCGAGTGGGGGGATTGCATTGAAGGCATAAAGACAAGGGAATGTCACGATTCCAATAATTGCGGGACGACTGTCAGTATGCCTGAAACAGAAAAGAGATGCGATATTGTTTTGAGAACGGTATTGCGGTATGATTTGATATTTGTCGATGTTCTTTCCGGGGTATGTTTTATCGGTATAGTCAGCTTTGTTGTTTGGATGATTGTTAAAAGAAAGGACTGATGCCTCTGGGAAAGAAAAATGCTTTAGTCATTATCCGTTTAATCCCATAGACCTTGCTCCGAAACCATGACCGTCACTGCTTAAGATGGGTCTTGCTTTAAATGTTTGGCATACAACAAATCTTTGAGTTTATTAAGGAGTATAAGAGCTATACCCTGCTCCACTATGACCAATCATCAGAACAGGTGGGATAGGCCCTTCATTGTCTGCGTCGTAGATGAATGAGTTTATCATTCCTGACTTGCCCGTATAAAAATTATCTGCCATGATGTATGGTTCTTCAAACACATTAAGGGTGTTGTATTTGTCTAAATATGCAACTTGAGCAATGAAGTAAATTCTTTCATTGCCCAATGCGAAATTGTTGCTGCTCATGGATATTGTCTGGAAAGGCGGCTCTTCATATTGGGCTACGTCAGCAAGCCTAAGTAATATAAACGCATATCCATCTACTCTGTATCCAAGCATGGTATCACCAACTTCTGCTGACAAAGTGCCAGAGGCGGGAGGAAGTTGCACAGGACTGCCCGGTAATTGAACAGGGGAAAACGGCTGCTCTATATCAAAAACATTTACTTCTCCGCTTTGAGAAACTGAAACGAGATAATTCGTTGTCTGTGTTGTAAACAGCTTTTCCACGCTGTTGACAGGAATTCTCTGCACAAGCTGGGGTGTGCCGCTGGTTGTGTCAAAGACATGGATTTTGTTATTGTAATAAGTAGCAACATACAACGCATGCCCTCTAGCTGCAACATTGCTTGGGGCAACTCCTTCAAGCTCACTGCTTGGAAGTATGTAAGGAACTTCATTGAATGGATTAATTGCATAGACTTCTACAACATTGGGCGGGGCATTTCTGTGTATAAAGAGATTATCATAGTTTACCGCCATAGATTGAACACCTTGCATATTTTCCTTTACTATAGAGGACTTTGAATAACCTCTCTTTTTCACATCAAATAAAAACAGAAACATCCTTCAGAGAAATCTGAGTGAACTCAGATTTTTTCTTGTTTTCTCTC
>JAHIWJ010000021.1 GCA_018816205.1 Nanobdellota archaeon | reverse complement strand
CTCACTAAACATAATAATGATTTTAAGAAAGTTTGCCCTAAGTGTAATGGGAAAGGGAAATATTGGCTAGACCCCTCTATTACAAGACCAACTGGCAAATGGATGGTTTGTGATTGTAGCAAACCTATCCCAAAATCATAAACATTAGGCAAAATTGCCTTAAACATTAAGGAGGTAATAAGTATGGAAAAACAAACAAAGTATGAAATAAATTTAGACAAACCATTAATGATGCTAAGTTATGCCTTATGTGGTTATGTCTTAGTAAGAGCATATACCCAGGAGAATATGTTTGACTTAATTTTGTATAGCTGTTTTTTTGTAACATTAACTATATTAGTAGCAAGAGATTTCAGAACATATAAACCATTTATTGTTAAGGCAACTTCGCCTAATTTCCGTTAAATAAAAGAAAATGATGAAAATACTAAATATACGCTGGAATTGGAGGAAATAGAAGATTATGGAAAGATGTGCAAGTTACGGCTATTGAGAAGAACCCAGAAATAGCAGAAGTCTATAAACGATTATTTCCTGATGATGAAGTTATAGTTACTGACGCTCATAAATACCTTTTGGAGAAATTGATAAAAAAGTTTGTCCCCCCTACTAAAAAAAGATGAAATACGAAAAAAGAAAAACTTATGAATTAAAATTGTCAGATAGACAATTAGAACAGATTAGTTCATTGAGGATAATGGATTTATTCATAGATAGATGTGGTGGAAAAAGAACTTTGAAAGAGATTCCAGACATAAATCCAGATTGGATAGAACAACAGAGATATAAGAAATTTGATTTATGGCATATTGAAGAATTAAAGAAGAATGGTGTATGTGATATTGGAATGTTCAAACTAAGGAAAGCAAAAAAAGGATATGTTCTTGAAATGAATTTCAAATGGGTAAGTAAGGGTATAAAGTCAAAGCAAGTTGTATGTTCTTATTGTAAGAAATCAAAGTTAGTTAATTATTCAGGTATTTGTGAAAAATGCGAGAAACTATTGAAATCTAAAAAAAAATATTCAAAATTTGTTTATGGAGGACTATAATGAAAGATAAAATAAAATTAGGATATGAAATAAAGACCGCAAAAGAAGTAAACATTGTTCCATCACACTTAATAGTTACTGGTATAACTCAGCTTTCAGGAAAAACTACAACTTTGGAAGCCTTGATAAAAAGAAGTGGATTAAAAGCAGTAATCTTTAAGACAAAGATAGGAGAAAAGTCTTTTACAGAAGGAACAGAAACAGCACCTTTCTTTAGGGACAGAAGTGATTATGAATTTGTTAAATCTTTAATTGAAGCATATGCAAAAGAAAAGTTATTTTTAGAAAAAGGAACTCTTATGAGATTATGTAAAGGTTCAGTATCTCTTATTGATATAAAAAAAAGAGTTGATGATGAGTTAGCTTCTGGGAAATTAAGGGGGTTGAAAGAAGAGATACACACAAGGCTACAGCATTATTTAGAGAATTTAATCCCTCAGATTCAGTATGCAAACCTATCAAAAACATTAGATATAAGGGAAGGGATTAACATAATGAATTTAGAAAGGTTTAGTGAAGAAGCCCAATCTTTGATTATCCAGAGTGTAGCTGATGAGGTTTTAAAGACTATGAAGGGGGTAATAATTGTTATCCCTGAAGCATGGAAGTTCTTGCCACAAAAATATAACAATCCTTGTAAGAGAGTTGTAGAGAGTTTTATAAGGCAAGGAGCAACTAATAAGAATTTTGTTTGGATTGATTCTCAGGATATGGCTGGTGTTGATAAAATACCGCTTAAACAGATTTCAACATGGATTTTAGGCTATCAATCTGAAAGGAATGAAGTTAAGCATACTTTAGACCAAATTTCATTACCTAAGAAGATGAAGCCAAAAGAAGAAGAAATTATGAATCTAAAGAAAGGACATTTCTTTTTATCTTGTTATGAAGGGGTTTATAGTGTTTATGTTCAGCCTTCTTGGTTAAGTGATGAAGATGCAATCAAGATAGCAAAAGGAAAGTTAGATGTTGATAAGATTGAAGCTCCAGATAATTTAATCCCTTATTCAAGACCTACACAAGAAAGAGAACAAGGAAAGGTAGAGATAAGATTTGATGATTCAAAGATTAGAAAAGATATGATTGAGTTAAGGCAAGACTTTTTTAATAAGATTCAAGAGTTGCAGAACTTCGAGCAAAAGTTAGCAGAACAGATTTATACTTTGAAATCACAATCGCATAAAGTAAATGAGGATGAGATTATAAGTAAAGTTCTGCAAAAAATACCTTCATTTAATGGGGAAACTATTGATAAGGATTTGATTATTAAAGAGGTTTTGTTAAGGATTCCAAAATCTACAGGTAATGTAGTTTATGAAGTTGCACCTATTGAGAAAATAAAGAAAGACTTTCTGGAAGAAGCAAAACAAAAAATTTTATCAGATGTTTCAACTCTAAGCAATAATGCAAAGAGAACATTAAAGTATCTTGAATCAAGAGGAGTAGGATGTTCTGTTGCTGAAATTTGTATAAAAGGATTTATGTATAAAGATGGTGGTGGAGGTTATTCCAAGATTGTTAATGATGCTATGAAAGAATTGTCTGGTATTATTGTTGGAGAAAAGCAAACAAATGGAAAATGTTTTGGAAGATTAAGAGAAAGGATAAAACAACTATTGGAAGTCCAAGAAGCTAAACCCGAAGAGATGGAACAAGTTTATAATCATATAGTGATGGAAATACTAAAAAACGGGGGGACTAATTAATTAATCACAATAGCTGGATGGAAGAAATGTTTAAGAATTGGATTAATCTAACTTATATCTTTCCAGAATATATAAGAAATGAAAGTTACAGCAGAATAGTGTTTAATGAGATGATAAATAAAATCAGGTATAATGGGTGATTTTTTATCGCCCAAAGGCAAATTAAAATGATGAATAAACAAAAAGGAAATATGTATCCATTTGTGACACACACTTGGAATCCTATCAAAGGAGAATGTCCACATTATTGTAATTACTGCTATATGAAACAATTTCCACAAGGGAAATTAAGGCTAGATGAAAAAGCATTGAAAGATAACTTAGGAGATTACCATTTTATATTTATTGGAAGTTCTACTGATATGTTTGCTGAGGAGATTCCTAATGAATGGATATTATCAGTTTTGGGGTATATAAGAAAATACCCTAAGAATACATACTTATTACAGAGCAAGAATCCTAAAAGATTTTTAGATTTTTATGATGAAGATTGTG
>JAHIWJ010000020.1 GCA_018816205.1 Nanobdellota archaeon | reverse complement strand
CGGCATCCTCTACGGCCTTCTTGACAGTCTTGCCAAACCTGTCAACCGTTGCCTGAATTTCTTTTGCCTCTTTCTCCTTGGCATCTTTCTGGGAGTATTGCAGTTCAAGTTCTTTCTTCTCCCTTTTCAGGCGTTCAACCGTATCAGCGGGCTCTTCTTCCTCTTCCTTTTTAGCCGCTTCCTGCTCTAACCAATATGCCTTGATCTCTTTTAGTTCAGCAGCATCCTTGATTAATTGATTTGCGTCCCTATCTCCCAAGAGTTCCTGTAGCGTTTTACCGCTGTCAACTGCAGCCTTAAGATCTTCGACCGACTCAAATTCACTGGCCTTGAGAACATCATCAAGACTTTTTTGGGCCGCCCTGGCTGCTTTCCACTTAGGATCCTGGTCATAGGGGGGTGGTTTGTCCACACCCTTGTCCTTGTCTACGACCGTTTCATCGGCCGCTTTCGCTGGATCTTCTTCGGAGCCGGCGGGTTTCTCCATTTTTTCTGCCGCCTGAATTATCTGATCCGTTTCGCTGATCGGGGTGTCAGCAGGTTCTTGCCCCGGGGTTACTTCTGGTGTGTCGGTAGGGGAGTCCGACGGTTGCCCCTCGATTGGATCTGGCATTTTACTTCTCCTTGTTTGCGCTATCAGTAAGATTTAACTAACTTAAATGCTTAAAGATTGCCGTTAAGAACAAAAAAATCCCGATTAAAACCGGGAAACGCTTTACGTCTCCACTCGCCAAACGCTTTGCGTCCGGCTGGTTCTTAATCGGGCTAAATAATAACTACTAATAGGTAAATTATTAGTAACAAATTAGTAGGTTATTCAGAATCCGTTATCTTGATTTCCTTTTCTAATCTCGTTAACCGAATGCCGCCATCCTGCCATACAATGGTCTGGACACCAGTTGTTTCATCGGCGGACAATTTGGTTATAATTGCTATTAAATCAATTAAAGTCATCAGACTATATTATCCACATCAATATTAGGTTTGTCAAGTATTTTTATTTATCCAATATCACTCTAAGACATTAAGCCGCTGGTAACATTCCAAAATCTCCGCCAGTCTGTTGAGATGGTTGTGGCGGTGGCTTGTTTGCCTGCTCATTTTCCATTTTCATGGCCTGCATCTTGGCCATTTTTTCCATTTCCTGCTGTTCGACGGCCAGGATCCTTGCATGATGGATGTCGGTATGGTTGATTAGCAATGTCTGATTTACAACAGGCAATACCGCGAATTCCTTGCTTAAAATATATTTCGTATGTTCCCTGTAATGGATCTGATCATCATCATATTTAAAATATGGATCGTGACTTAAAACAATAACCTCGCCAGTCTTCTCGTCTGGCGCGGCATAAAACAGTCCATCCAATACGGGAACTGGCTTGCCAAGCGTATTATCAACCTTAATCGTCCTATCGTTTGCAGCAGCTACCATGGAGTGTTCCATTCTGGCACGATCTTCATGTACAGTTGTAGCGACCGGGTTCCATGACATTCCAAGGCGCCTCATCAGTTCGTACTGCATTTCAGGCTTCATGGAAACGTCTCCAAAGAAATTATTCCTGATTAAATTAAGGATAAATTCATTCTGCCCGGCGCGGGTTGTTGATATTCCGCTATCGATCTCAAGGCGAACATCGGTGTTGTTGTGAAGGTCTGCGCCCTTGAACTTCTTAATAAAAATCTGATTTCCCTCTCCAGCTATCTTGAGTAAGCGAGATTCCTTATATTCCTTGGCAAGAATTAATTGTTTTTTCTTCATTCGATTCCATGACCGGTAAAATCTTTCAACATCAGGCGTATGACTCAGTTCGGCCGATTCTCTCAATATGTCAACCATAACACCAGATGCTCCACTGTGTGGAGACTGGCCACGGAGAATATTCTTTGGATCCCCGGCGGCCTGCTGGGCAACTTCAATATGGATCTTGCGCTCTTCAACAATCTGCTGGGGATACGGAGTGCCTTTTCCGATCTCCGGCTTTAGCCCTCCGGCCGACTGCCCGTCATACTCCAGAAATAAAAAGCTTTGACCTGCCATTGACTTTCGTTTTAGTATTAAATCCTGGGGTG
>JAHIWJ010000229.1 GCA_018816205.1 Nanobdellota archaeon | reverse complement strand
TCACTCAGATTTCTCTGAAGGATGTTTCTGTTTTTATTTGATGTGAAAAAGAGAGGTTATTCAAAGTCCTCTATATAATTATTGAAGCATCGGTCACAATAATTGAAAGTCTTCTTATCTTCTTGATGTTCAAAATAAAATACCCCAAGTCCTTAGTCATCTCCTTAATCGCAAACATCACAAGTGCCTTAACTGAATTTATCCTCTCAAAACACTATTAAAGAACAAACCAAAAAACTATCGCCAAACCAACCATAAGCAAAGCCAGCAACCAGAACAACCACTTCAAAACCTTAAGCCCTATAAAAATAAAAAGAAATGCCCCAAAAACCAAAAGCCCTATCCACACATACATCATAACCCCCGAATCCAAAGAAGAATCCCCTTCTCCGTCACCTTGATCCGTACAGTCTTGCTGACAGTTCTCAAGAGTTTCTAAACACGGACAACCCTCCCACCCCTGACAGTCTTCCTGTTGGCAGACCCCGTCACCACAAAAGTCCACACACTGAAAATTCTGCTGAAGTGCGCAGTCAGCTAAACAACTTGCTGAAGTTTCATTGCCATCACAAACCCCGTCGCCGCATTCCGCTCCCACTCTTGCTGCCACCACCAATAATAGCAAAAGAAAAATCAAAAACCCTTTTCTCATAAACTATCCAAAACAACGAATATTATAAAACTTACTAAACCAAATAATACAAAATCGTCGGCACAAGCAGCGCACCCATCAGCTGAATCCGCCTAACTCTGCTTTGAATGCAAAAAACGCCAAGCGCCGACGCAGTAACCAGCACCAACAATCCAAGAATATTCGACAAAAACAGATTAACAATCACCAGCAAAACAATAACTCCAAGGGAAAGTTTACGATAATTAATCTTGTCTATCCTTGAAGAAAACAACCTCGCCAACTGCAGCCCGACAAAAAACGCCGAAATCCCCGCAGCAAAAACCACCCCAAGAATTAAAACTAAATCAGAAACAGACATTTCACCAAGAAGTTTCTCAACAGCGACTGCCGCCCCGGTTCTGGTCCGGCCAATAGCGTAAATCGTAACAAAAGAAAGCGCCATCACTACTGTATTAATCATCCCAACCAAAAACAAAAACCCTCTCCGATTCTTTCGTAAACTTCCGTTGATTTCACTGCCAATAATCGCGGCATGCCCAGAACCCACACCCGGCAAAAAACTGCAAAGCGGCGCAGCGGCAGCTCCCGCAAGAGTCGACCGCCAAAATTCCTTCCTTCCAATTCGAAATTTCTTCAAAGATTCAACTTTCTGTTTCGGAATTTTCACAGCACTTTTCAAACTAACAACCAAACTGGAAACTCCAAACAAACCGCTAAGCAGCGGCAGCAAAGGCTCTTGCACAGGCAGACTAAAAACAAACATCCCAAGAAAACCAGCAAAAATAAATATCACTCCAGAAAGAATCCATTCCTCCTCGGTAAATATCATATACAAAGAAACAAAAATCAAAACATACGGCAAAACAATTCGGATAAAATCATAAACGCTCGGCAAAAAATAAACAAACACAAAACTAAAAACCAAAATTACCGGCAAAGCAACCAAACCGCCATACAAGGTCATAACTATCGCTTCAAATCCTTTTCCTTCCATCAACAGCTCATGCCCGGGCAAAACTGCAAGAAAAGAATCTTCTTCAGGAGCACCCAAAAACACACTAGGAATAAAATCAACAAAGGTGTGCGTCACTGCCATTGCAACAACAAAAACCACCAGCACAATCGGCTCAACATTAAAAATAACCGCACTCGAAGTCAAAGCCAGCAGCCCCGCAGCAACAAGGTTTATATGAATTCCCGGAAACAATCCAGTCACAACTCCGGCCATAATCCCCACGAAAAACATTACTATAAGTTCGACTATCATAAAGAAAAAACTAAAAACCTCTTTTTATGTATTTATATAAAACACCAACAAGAAATTTTATAAACTACTCAAACCTTAAAATAAAATGAAAAAGAGAGTGAAAAAAGGAATTGCTTACAACCCAAAACCAACCCCTAAAAAAATACTCATAACTTTCTTGGCTCTTATTTTAGGAAATATTATTTTTTCATACATCGCGACAACGGCCAGCGGCCTCTCCCTCTCAGCGCTATTTTTCAATCCGGCCATTGTCTCAACGAGCATACTCCTCGCAGCAGCGTCTTACATGATTATCAGCCTCGTTAAAGAATAATCAGCTTTTCTTCCTGTATTCATCAATCGCCGCTCTCAAAGACCTTGTCCCTAAAATCGAGCAGTGCACCTTCACCTGCGGCATTCCTTTCAATCCTCGGACAATCTCCTGATTTGACATTTCATACGCTTCATCCAAAGTCTTCCCCTTTACAAGCTCGCACATCATATCTGTCGAAGCAATCGCCGCAACACATCCGTAAGTTTCAAACTTAATGTCCTCAATCTTTCCATTTTTTATTTTCAAATAGATCTTCATTGCATCCCCGCACTTAAAATTTCCGATCTCCCCAACCGCATCGGCATCGCTAATCTGCCCTGCAAACTTTGGATTTTTAAAACGTTCAAACGTCTCCGCTGAGTACATTTGCCTTCTCCTTGTAGGGAGATATCTCCCTCAACTTTTTAATCACTGCCGGAAGAACTTCCAAAACATAATCAATCTCCTCTTCCGTTGTAAACCTGCTCAAAGTCAGCCTCAAACTCCCGTTCATCATCTCGTGATTCAAACCAATAGCTTTCAGCACGTAACTCGGCTCTAAATCTTTCTCTGAACAAGCACTGCCGGTCGAACTGCAAATTCCATAATCATCCAACAAACTGCCTATTGCTTCTCCCTCGACAAACTTAAAAGAGAAATGAGCATTATTACAAAGTCTCTTCTCTCCCTTTGACCCATTTAGCTTTGCATAAGGAATTCTAGTCAACACCCCCTCAGTCAATTTGTCCCTCAACCGCGTCATATAGG
>JAHIWJ010000228.1 GCA_018816205.1 Nanobdellota archaeon | reverse complement strand
GGGGGGGGGGGGGGGGGGCAAAAGACGCAACTAAAAACGCTGGAAATTCACAAAACTAAAATGGCATACAAACTAGACGCAATTGACAAAAGGATTTTGTTCGAACTGGACAAAAACGCCCGCATCCCAGACACCCAACTCGCAAAGCTTGTAAGAAAATCCAAGGAGTCTATAAGATACAGAATCAACAAACTAAAGGAAGAAAACATAATATTGGGTTTCACAATCTGGATCGATCCTGTAAAACTTGGCTATCAAACCGCGAAGATTTATCTCTCCCTTGCAAACGTCCCAGAAAAAAAGAAAAAATTCATCGAATACATAAAACAAGACAAAAGATTATTCTGGCTCGGTATCGCTGAAGGTGCTTGGAACGCCGGCTTAACCTTCTTCGTCAAATCAAACGCCGAATTCTTCGACCTAAAAAACAATATCTTCACAAAGTTCAAAGACTTAATATTAGAAAGCCACACTGCAAGCTTAGTTAGCGTTCATTATCATGATCGCACCTTTCTCCATCAGGAAAAAACTTCCTGGAAAACCCTCTTCAACGAAACAAAAGACCACAAGATAGACGACATTAGCATAAAAATCCTAAAAGCCCTCTTCAGAAACTCACGAGAAAACATAGCCTCAATAGCCCACGACAACAACACAACAGTTGACATAATAAAAAACAGAATTAAAAAACTCGAACAAGAAAAGATAATCTCTCGCTATCTTGCAGTTTTAAACTACCAAAAACTCGGCTACGAATTTTACAAAACATTTCTTTATTTTAAAAATCTAAACGACACAGACCTACAAAACTTAATGTCTCACTGTGAGTCCCACCCCAATATAATCCACCTCGTAAAGCAGATTTCTCCCTGGGACATAGAACTGGAAATAATGTGCCAATCTTACGAGCAATACAATGAAATCATCTCAGGCCTAACTGCAAAATTCTCAGGCATAATCAACAAGGTAGAAACCGCAATAATGGGCGAGGACTACGTCTTCCCGGCGAAAGAAATGGTTTTCGAATAATCAAATCCACATCGCATAAACCGTAAACACCAGCGTCGTAATCGCTAAAACTGCATACAAAACTCTATTGCCAAAAAGTATATGCGTCCCGTCCAAATTGCTGAATGGGAGCATATTCCAAAATGCATAATAAGCCGCAAGCTTCGCCAGCACCTCAAAATTCGCGAGATAACCAATCAGCGAAAACACTAAAACTACGACAATCGCCGACGCCCCAATCAGAGCATTATGCCAGTCAGTCATCTCAGTGTAGGAATAAAACCCAAACCTCTTCGCCGCCCTGTGTTTCAACGCCCTAGTCTCATAAGTCAGAAAAGTAAAGAGCATTATCGGAAACTGCGCTAACAATCCAAGAAAAGCAAAAAAAGCCGGGAGAATTATCCCAAACGGCAGCGCCTTCGGAAAGTGCCAGCCTGGCCTAATCCCGTATCGATAAAAATGCCAAATCTCGTGCTTGGCACTTGCATCGAGAGAATATGCAAACGCCTTCCTAAGCAGGACAGAACCCCCGATGATAAGCACCGAAGAAACAAAAACCTGCGTCACAACCAAAGGGTCAAACTTACTCAAAGCAGGCAGCCCTGCAATTAAGAACATCAACAAAATCGCAATGAAAACACCTGTCCACTCTCGTTCTGCCATCAAAAATTCAATTGCAAGATTTATATAAAGATTTGCCTTCCAAAGAAAATGCACAGAATAGAAAAAACTCTCGTAGATGCCTGTAAAAAACTTTACGGAGAAAACCTCGCAGCAGTTTTAATCTTCGGCTCCTATTTCACCGGAAATTATAACAAAGAAGAATCTGACCTCGACACAATCATCCTCTTCAAAAAAGAACCAAACCGCACTAAAGAAGAATTATAGCAAAAGAACTAATTAATTGAGCAAAGTATATATACTTGATTTGCCTTTTTAATGCAAGGAGGTGAAAAATGTTGTTGCAAAAATATTCTGTTGCTGATTTGGAGAACAAATTCAAAT
>JAHIWJ010000227.1 GCA_018816205.1 Nanobdellota archaeon | reverse complement strand
GTTCCAGATTTGTTGTACCTTTTGCCTCTTTTGGAAATTTTTTCTGAATGACAATCTGGACATTTCATTTGAATTACCTCCTTTCAATAAAATAAATTCTTCAGAATTTATATACTTGTCCCTTTAAGTTGACAATATCTTGTAATGCTAAAGTTTATTAGCTGGTTTTACTAAGACAATTGATGGAAGGAAGGATAGATGCGCTCGCGATTGCTGCGGGGGTTGTTTTGGCAGTTGGCGGAATTGCGTTGATTGCTGTAGGTTTGTTGGGTTTTTGGCCTGTTACAATTTATGGTGTTGTTTGTTTGGTTTTGGGTCTGATAATCCTCACGACTCTGAAACAGCAGGAACATGTTGAACAGATTAAATCTAAAAAATACAAAAATCAAAAGGAGGTTTTAGAATGATTGTTACAACCGGGGAAGAAATTCCCGGAAAGAAGATTTCAGAGATATTAGGGGTTGTGCAGGGCAATACGGTTAGGGCGAAGAATATTGGGAGAGATATTGCTGCTGGATTTAAGAATATTGTTGGCGGGGAAATAAAAAGCTACACTGATTTGTTAACGCAGGCGCGGGAAGAGGCCTACAATCGGATGGTGAATCACGCTATCGATGCAGGAGCGGATGCGATAATCGGAATGAGGTTTGCAACTTCTGCGGTGATGGCTGGGGCGGCTGAGATTGTTGCTTTTGGGACTGCTGTCAAAGTTAGATAAATTGGTGTTTGAACGGGGCGGCACGCACTTTTTAGTTTTTGATGAGATGTTTTAGCGTAAAGTTTAAGAAAGAATCCTCGGTGGTTGGGGAATGGAAGAATATGATTGGCAGAGAAGAAAGGTTTCAAAATTTAGAGACAAAACGTTGCGGGAAAGATTTGGAAGTTTTGTTGGGCAGTTGAGGGGAGCTTATCAGATGGCCATGCAAGATAATCTTCCGGATGAGGTTGTTAGGGATGCGACAGATGGGCTGGCTAGACTGGCTGTTGGGGTAAGAGATTTAGAGATTCAAGAGTTTGCTGCGGGAAGGGTGTTATATTCCGTGAGATCAACAATTTTGGATGCACATATTGGTTTTGTTAGAAGTATTTACGAACAGCTTGACAGGCAAGGGGATGTTTCTTTTTTGGACTTTTGGAATTAAACCCGAAAATTGAGCAGAAAAGATGATCTTTTTGAGGTAAAAACGTGTTCGGTTAATGAGGCCCGGCTAAAGGAACTTACGAAGTAAGTTAGATAAATTGAGTTTTTCTACAAAAGAAAATAATTTGGAAAATTAAGCAATTTGTCTTTTAGCAGGTATTAAGCGTCTTCGAAGAAGCACGAGCTGGCTACGAAAGCCCTCGCGAGTTTATCTTTGTTCGAAAATCTGTTCCCGAGCGTAATTGCCGAGTAAGTTTTAAGAAAAGGATTCTGTTAAGCCATCACCCGTTGGCTTAACAGAATCGATAGTGATTGGCTTTTTAAAGATCCAAAAAATGTTAAAAAAGTTGTGAAACACTTTTTTCGTGCAAGCAGATATTACGAAAGGGTTGGAGACTATGAATCAGCCGCAGAATCGATGCGTGCCTCTGTGGGGATTGCGAGTTCCTACCATCTTGGTAAAGCATTACAGATGGGGGATTATGAAAAAAGACGGGTTGATTCTGTTATCAAGTCTTTACCAAGTCCCGAAAAACCCAATGGGCCTTATGCGCTATTCTCGGAAGCCGATAAAAAACGGATGGACAGCGAGTTGTCTCGCCTTGAAGAAAAAGTATTAAGACAGGGCAAGCACCCCAAAGTTGTGGCTGTGGTCGGGTCAATAATTCTCCTAATTGTTTCTATTCTTTTTTTATCGCCTAATTTAACTGGAAATGTTATTGGTAGTTTGTCTTTTGGAGCTTCAAATATTTTAGGGATGGTTTTATTTGTGATTGGATTGGTTGGGTTATTTTTCGTAATGAGAAAATGATTCGTCTTGGCAATTGCGTTTAAGCAAACGATTGTGCGATACCGATAGGTTCGTACTTGGCGGTTGAGCGGAGCGAGGGAACAAAGAAAAATTTAAATACTTGGCGTGTATTTGAGGTGCATAGGAAATCACATGGAACAAGAAAAGATATCTGCAAGAATTGAAATGAGCACTTATACTAACAGGGTTCTTTCGGTAATTAAGGCAAAGTATGGGTTAAAAGATAAGTCTGAGGCAATAAATAAATTCACTGATATGTACGGAGACGAAATAGTTGAAAAAGAAGCCAATGAAGATTATGTTAAAAAAATCATTACGATGACCAACGAACATTTAGAAAAAAATAAAAATAGAAAAATGAGTTTTGAAGAGCTAGACAAACTCTGCGAGGTTTAATGTTTGAATTTGATTTGACCGACGAATTGAAGGTCAAAATTGCAAAACTTGTTAAAAAAGATAAAAAGAAAGTTGAGATAATAAATAAGAAAATAAAAGAAGTTGTTAGTTCTGATGAAACCAAGATTCAACATTATAAAAATTTGAGATATGACTTGAAGGAATTTAAACGGATTCATATTGACAAACATTTTGTTTTGACGTTTAAAGTCGATTTAGCTAGAAAGTTTGTGTTATTTGTGGATTTTGACCATCACGATAGAATTTACTAAGAAAAGTTGTTATGAAAAATAGAACTCGTCTGTTCGCTTAATGTATCTTATGCGAAGTTTTAGTGATATTAAGCATATTTTGTTCTGTTCTCGAGGTTTAGGGTTGAGGGATCTAATATGTCTGTGAAACCATTAGTTGCAGCAAACATAACTCTGTCATATAATCTTCTGTCTGCAAGGTGCAGTGTTGCATAAATAATTAATCTTTAAGAATTATCATCAATGCCTTTTTTCCAATGTGTTTTTTCGGAGCAACAACACTCGCACCATTCCCAGAAGGGACGATTGATCT
>JAHIWJ010000226.1 GCA_018816205.1 Nanobdellota archaeon | reverse complement strand
TTTGTCAGTTCACCTTATGCGGAGATTCTATAACCCAAATCCCTAATGGTTATGGCCAGGATGAGCAATGCGATGACGGCAACTTGGACAATGATGATTTATGTAATAATAATTGTGAATTAACTCTATGTGGCGATGCAATAACCCAAATCCCCAATGGCTATGGATTCAATGAGCAATGCGATGACGGGAACCTTGATAATAATGATGACTGCACAAATCTATGCACAAATGCAGAATGCGGCGACGGCATTCAGTGGTTTAATGGGGCGGGGACTGAAGAATGTGACGATGGCAACCAGAACAATGACGACCAATGTAATATTGGTTGTATGTTGACTTCATGCGGAGATGCAATAATTCAAGTTCCTAATGGTAATGGCATAAATGAAGTCTGCGATAGGGGTCCTTTGAATGGACAGCCGGGTTATTGCAGTACAGATTGCACGCAGGTAGATTGTGGCTCTAACACCTTAGTGGGAAACAGCCAGTGCCTTTCAACAGTGTATCCACTAATTGGCTCAAAAACCAGCACAGGAGATTACAGCAGTACTAAGACGTGGGATGACCTACGCGCAGCAGCATCCGGAAAAGTAGAATGGCCAACATACTTGTATGCCTATAGTCACAAAAAAGCTGTAGGCAGTACACTTATGAGGTCTGCTGCTGTATTCAACACCTTAGATGCTGTTACAGGACTGCCAGCAGATGCGGTGATAAACTCTGTAACCCTAAGATTGACAGTATCTAGCGCTGATCCGGTGGTCCCTACGGATTATCCAGAGGATTTTGCGACAATTGTAAGCGTTGTGCTTGCCAATCCTCCAACTGTAGACAAGTTTGACTACAACGATTTTGGGAGTGTTGAGTATGTGGATAATTCAAACAGATGTGAAATAAGCACCCACCCAGTAAACTCTGAATGTAATTTTGGATTTAATAGCGTTGGTATTAATGCAATCAATAGGGGTGGCTTGACAACTCTAGGGGTTAGGACTGTTTTGGATGTCAAAAACGCGCTTCCAGGTTATTCAGAAGTAAAGACCAATACTTACTTTTACCTAGACGGCACAGACTCAACAAATAAGGCTGCGTTGAACATAGTTTATACGCCTGTTTTGTCTGGGTGATAAATGAAGGACTGCAGTGTAATAGCAAAGATTGAGAAATAGTGAGTAGCGTCCTGCTGTTTCATGCACCATATTCTTGAATATTGAATTATAAGTCTTTTTTGGGCCAATTGTGGTCAATCACTGCTTTGTTCGGAATTAGTTTTTAGGTTGATTTTACGATTCCCATAACTTTCCTTTATTTTACTGCTCAGAGCTGATTTTCGACTGCTGCAAAAACCTTATCGGTTTTTCTGAGTGAAGTCTTGCGACTTTCCACTCGTTCGCCAGAGGTAAACGAAGGAGATTTCCCTTTGCAGTACTGCTCAAGGCTGGTGTCGAATCCCTGCTCGCATTATTTACAAATTAGTTTGGCATTGTGTTACCCGCCCTCCCTGCTCGCAACCACGCGCCGAAGTTGGTGGACTTTAGTGTCGCGTAACATGCCCGCCACCTTACTCCAAATGTTTGGTAAAACCAATCATCTAACTTTTTAACAGAGCTGGGCACGATTAACGAGAGTTAAATTTTTTCAGCTTAATCAGCGTAATCTCATTGAAGGAGCCGAGGCGCATTGGAGGGCCCCAAGTACCTGTGCCCTGTGAGACATAGATGTTTGACTTTTTGTTTTTTGATGTGTACAAACCGGCGAAGTTTTTGTAGGCGAGCCTTACTAGAAAATTGAAAGGGAAAATTTGGCCTTTGTGAGTGTGGCCTGCAAGTTGTAAATTTATGTTGTTCTTTGAGAGATATTCGGGATTTGTTGGTAGATGGTAAAGCAGGAGAGAAGGGTGTTTTATTCTTATCTTTTTCAAGGCATTGTTTAGATGGTTTTTCTCTTCTGAGTAGTTTATCCCGATGAGCTGTATGTTTTGGAATTTTGTTTTTGAGTCTTTTAGTATTTTTAATTTGGTTCTTTCAAGAAGTTTGAAGACTTTATCAAAGTTTTCATAGAACTCATGATTGCCTGTTGTGAAAAACACAGGGGCTTTAAAATTATTTATGGGGCTGATGATTTCGTGTGTGAGTGGTGCGGTGCCGTCGACTAGATCCCCTGTTATGGCAATGAAGTCTGGAGAGAGCGCGTTGGTTTTTTCAACTATCCTTTTAAGGTAATTGGGGCCGTTGACGGAACCAATATGGATATCTGAAAGTTGGACGATTTTGATTTCTTTTTTTAGATTCTCTAGAGAGATTTCTATTGTTTTGATTTTTATTTTTGAGCCGTTGGTTAGGGAATAGGCAGTTAGGATTATTGCGGCGGAGATTATTGTTGTGCCAGCCGCTATTTTTGGGATTGTAAGGAAAATGCCGGCGATTTGGTAAACCAAGAGAAGGCAGACAAGATAAAAGAGAATTCCCATCCAAGTCGCGGAGACAAAGTGAAGATATCTTGTGCACTTGCAGGGGCTTTTTTTCTCGATAAAACTGGTAATGGGGAAGGATGCTGCGAGTATTACGACGAGCAGGTAGAAGTAGGTGTTTTTTTGGATGCTGAAGAGGTTGACTAGTGCTGAGAGGACGTAATAATGGATTCCTAAATAGATAAGAAGGAAAATGCTTAGAAAAGTTGCAAGTTGGACAGATCGTTTCATTAGTTTTTGACGAAGAAGAGGTTAATAAAGATTGATTCAACGAGGGTCTTTTATGAAATGTTGGAAGTTTAAGATTTGATTTGTTTTAGTATTATGTTTGTTATTTTTTCCAGAGGATATTTTTCTGTATCTATAATAACGTCGTGTTTGGTAGGCTTTGACATTTGATGATTCTCTTTTATTTTTTTTGCTGGACTTGGTCTTTTTTCTCGTGATTTGTCTCTTCGTAGAGCTTCATTTAAGGAGCAGGAGAGATAGAAGGAATGGACATGATAGCCTTTGAGAAAAGTCTTGAGGCGTTTTTTTAGTTTTATTGGGTTGCGTTCCTGAACAAGGATATCTTTTCTTAGTTTCATTAGTTCTTTTAAGATGAAGATTGTTGCTTCGCCGAAGATTTTTTTCGCGTTGGTTCTTCCGATTGGGGAGAGCATTCGTTTGATGTATGCGTGGTCGACGAACGCGAAGTCTTTCAATTTTTTTCTCAGGGCATCGCAGGTTGTTGATTTTCCAGAGGCGATTGGGCCGTGAATGTTGATGAGTGTTGGCACTTTTAGGTTAGGAAAAACGTTTATATATAGTTAACTTCTTGATGAAATATGAAACAAATTTCATATGAGAACTTTTTCACGAATTTTTCGAATAAAACCAGGCTGGGAATTATTACGGCGTTGATGGATGGGCCTTTGAGCGTTTCGGAGATTGTTGAGAAGCTTGGCGAGGAGCAGAGCAATGTCAGTCATAACTTGGAGCATTTGAGGAAGTGTAGTATTTTGAATGTTAAGAAAGAAGGGAAGAAAAGGATTTATAGTTTGAATAAGGAGACGGTTGAACCGATGCTGGAACTGGTGGAAAAGCATGTTTATGGTTGCGGGGGGAGCTGCGAGGAGTGTGGGCTTTGTAATCTAAAGGAGGAAAGATGATTGGCTCCACTGAAATGCTCTGCTTGAAGGTTTGGGATTCCCATAGAAATTTTGCATACTGCAAAAATCCAGCTCTTGCCACCACCAAACCCTTCGCCCCATTCAAATTAGCAAACCTAAATTTTCTGATTTCTTCAGCGGAGCCAAAATGATGCATGTTTATTTAGACAATGCCGCGACGACGCAGGTCGATCCGAGGGTTGCAATAAAAGTCATTAAGTACATGAACGATAGGTTTGGGAATGCGTCGTCTTTGCATTTTAAGGGAAGAGAAGCGAAGAAGGCCCTCGAAAAGGCGAGACACACTATTGCTCTTTCAATAAATGCGCGTGAGAATGAGGTCTTTTTTACTTCTGGAGGGACGGAGGGGAATAATTTGATTTTGAAGGGTGTTGCTTTTGCTAACCGTGAAAAAGGAAACCATATAATAACGACGAAGACTGAACATAGGAGTGTTTTGGAAAGCTGCAGGTGGTTGGAGGGGCAAGGGTTCAAGGTGGATTATTTGGACGTTGATGCAGAGGGTTTTGTCGATGTCAAGCAGTTAAAGAATTCTATAACGGATAAGACAGTTTTGGTTTCTGTTATTCACGGGAACAATGAGATTGGGACGTTGAATGATTTGACGGAGATTGGAAAGATTTGCAGGGAAAGGGGAGTTTATTTTCATAGCGATGTGTGTCAGAGTTATACGAAGAGTCCGATAGATGCTACTGCGATGAACGTAGATTTTTTAACCTTGAATGCACACAAAATTCATGGTCCGAAGGGCGTTGGCGCAGTTTACATTCGGGAAGGTGTAAATATTGGCAAGTGGCGGCATGGTGGGCCCCATGAGTCGGGGTTGAGGGCCGGGACAGAAAATATT
>JAHIWJ010000225.1 GCA_018816205.1 Nanobdellota archaeon | reverse complement strand
TTGAATTATTTTGTTAAGGGAATTGTTCGCGGTTTGTCTTCTTCTCCATTGGGTAAACCCATCACTATTACTGATTATTGCTGGAAGGACAAGTTTCCAAATAGTACATACGGAGAAAGATTAAGGGAAATGTCTTGTTTGCCTGACAATCACATTGCCCAAGAAGATTATGAATGCGATGTTTGTTTAGACGGGGCTTGCGTTGAGTAAAGCACCCGGTCAGGGTTTTGGTTGGTGAATGAATGGCTTTAATAATATGTGGGGCGCGAAGCGCCCGACATCGCATGGGAAAGTGATAATTTTATATAACCCCTTAGTTTCTTTGTAGGATGACTGAACTAAAATTCTGTAACATTTCAGAATTGCGGAGATGGAGGAATTGCCAGGTCGGTTTGCAAAAGATATTTAAAGCCCTGGCATTTACTTTTAATATTCAAGTCCCCGGTATGGCTTTTCGGAGTAATGCCGGGTTTCCTACTTATTCTCAGAGGTTTCAATGACAAAGAAAGCAATAGTTTTTGTGGATGCTAACAATTGGTATCATAATGTAAAAAAGTTCTTTAGACCAGGCGAGATATCTATCAAAAAAATATCTGATTTGCTTTGCAATGCTCTTGGATTTAATTTGATTGGAATAAGAGGGTACGCTTCTATTCCAGACATAAGAGACGGGGAAGAAATTTATTATGAGCATATGCGTTTTCTCTCTGATTTAAGAAAAGAAGGCATAAAAGTGATTACAAGAAAACTTCAGAAGATATCTAACAAAGAAATAATGGACAAGAAAAAAGAAGTAATTGGCTCTTTGGACTTGTGCATAAAATGTAAGCCCATTATTGAAGCAACTTTCTTAGACTTAACAGATATTAGCAGAAAAGAGAAAGGAATTGACGTTTGGATTGCTATTGACATGGTCCGGAAATCTGTAGTAGAAGCAGGATGTGACGTGTGCATTTTGATTTCCGGAGATACAGATTTTGTTCCAGCTGTCAAACTGATTAAAAAAGCGGGAAAGGACGTTTTGAGCGCCTTTGTGCCATTCGGTTATTCTAATGAACTAAGAAATAGCACTGCTTATTTTATTATCCGGAAGGAAACTTTAATTAAATGTTTTAGGGATTATAAAAATAAGAAAAAAATAAAAAGTGGCCAGGATTATTTAACTAAAAGGAATGCTAATGATAAAGATGACTGAACTAAAACTTTATAACACGCTGACGAGGAAGAAGGAAGTTTTCAAGCCGATAAAAAAAGAGGAGGCAGGAATGTATTCATGCGGGCCCACTGTTTATTGGTTTCAACATATTGGGAACATGCGGGCTTATCTTTTTGCAGATGCTCTGAAGAGGGTTTTGGAGTATAATGGCTACAAAGTGAAACATGTAATTAACGTTACTGATGTTGGGCATCTGACGTCGGATGCTGATGAGGGGGAAGACAAGATGGAGAAGGCGGCTGTTAAGGAAGGAAAGAGTGCTGAAGAAATAGCTGGTTTTTATTTTAAGGTTTTCAGGGAAGATTTGAAGAAGCTGAATATTAAAGAGCCGAGTGTTTGGTGCAGGGCAACAGAGCATATTAAAGAACAGATTGAGCTGATTAAGAAACTGGAGGAAAAGGGGTTTACTTACAAGACTTCAGATGGAATTTATTTTAACAGCACGAAGTTTAAGGATTATGGAAAGCTGGCGAGATTGAAGATTGGGGGCTTGGAAAGCGGCAAGAGAGTTGCTTTTGGCGAGAAGAAACATAGGACAGATTTTGCTTTGTGGAAATTTTCTTCGCCCGGGGAAAAGAGGCAGCAGGAATGGAAGTCGCCTTGGGGTGTTGGTTTTCCTGGGTGGCATGTTGAGTGCAGTGCAATGAGCATGAAGTATCTTGGGGAAAATTTTGATATCCATACAGGCGGAGAAGACCATATTTCAGTACACCATACAAATGAAATTGCACAGAGTGAAAGTGCGACAGGGAAGAAATTTGTGGATTACTGGATGCATGTGGCTTTTTTGCTGAACAAGGGAGAAAAAGTTTCAAAGTCAAAGGGCGGATTTTTTACAGTTTCTGAATTACAGGAGAAAGGCTACAATCCTCTTGATTTCAGATATTTATGCCTGCTGACACATTATAGAAAACCCTTGAACTTTTCATTGGATAATCTGGATGCTGCTAAGAACGCGCACAGAAAAATGATTCGGAAAATTGTCGAGTTGAAAAGCGAGAAGCATAAGGGGCAGGATGATACTGAAAAGTATGAAGAATTGTTTGAAAACGCAATTAATGATGACTTGAATCTGTCTGAGGCAATAGGGGTTGTTTGGGGGATGCTGGATGATTTTAATTTTGACCCGAAGAAGAAGCTGAAACTTTTGGAGAGATTTGACCAAGTTTTGGGTTTGGGTATTAAAGAAATGAAAGAAGAGAAAGTTGAAGCGTCCAAGGAAATTTTGGAGCTAGTTAAAGAAAGAGAAAAACTGCGAAAGGCAAAGATGTGGGCTGATGCAGACATATTCCGAGAGAGGATTCTGGAGAAGGGGTTTATTGTTTCAGATACTGATGACGGGCCGCGGTTGGAGAAGATTTGATGTTAGATCAGAAGTTTAGAAAAGTCATTGAATTAATTGCTGAGAGATTGAACAAGGAAGGAATCGGATGGATGCTGACTGGAAGTTCGAATATGGCTTTTCAAGGGATCAATATTGCTCCGAGGGATTTGGATGTTTTTGTAAGGTTTGATGATTTGGATAAGGCCAGAGCATTGTTTGCGGATTATGATGTTTCTAAAATTAGAGAGTTAAAACCTTTGATTGATAGGCCTGCTTGGGAAGTGGTATTTGAGATTGATGGAATTAATGTACAAGTTTTAGGAGAGAAAGATGATGGTGAATACATAACTGATCTGCTGGAGGGAAAAACTGTTGAAATAGAGGGGGTTAGGTGTTTTGATTTAGCAACAGAAGCAGAGGTGTATACAAAAACAGGCAGGGAAGAGAGAGCGAAAACGATTAGAGATTTTCTTGAGAAGGCCTAATTAAATTTTTTTTTGTATTTTTCTTCTCTTTCTTCTTTGGAGGAACCGAAGTTTTCTCCTTTTTTTAGCTTTTCTAATAACTTTTTCTTTTCCTCTAATCTCCTTTCTGCGTCTTCGAGCCGATTTCTTTTTTTGTATTGCTCTATTTGCCTTTCTACGTCATCTATTTCTTCTTCGATTTTGCTCAGGTATTTGTCATTGCCAGCACCCTTATACTTGGTGTCAAGTTTGACTGGTTCCATTCCGTATCTGATCGGTTTTTTTGGAGCATTTTTTATTTTTGTTATGATAAAGACGACTATCGCCGCTATAACCCCGACTATGAAGATTCCTCCCAAGATGTAGTAAAGGATTTGAAGAGTGTTTTCATTAAACCAGGGAATGGTGCTGTCGCTGTCTGTTTCTTGGTTGTTATCGTTGTTTTCGTTTGTGAGGTTGTCATTGTTCTCGTCCGTGATGTCGTCGTCTTGGTCGTTTGTTATATTGTCTTCGTTGTCGTTAGTTTCGTCATCCCATTGGGTTGGATCAATGTAACCTTCGGGTAAGAGGTCTGGGAGCTGGATAGTTCCGCCGAGCGATTCGAATGGTCCGAAATATTGTCGATATTCTTGAATGTTAAAAGACTTTATAATAACCAGGACTGTGAAAGGAGTTTTGTCTCCGTCATAGGTGTATTGGTAAATTCCATAGATGTCCGACCTTGTCAGTTCTGGGGCCTGGTATTGGGGCGGGCCATTTTCATCTTTCCAGATGGATACTGCTACATCTCTTCCGGGGAGAGTTTTGCCTTTGATTGTTGTTGCGGCGTCAGTTAAAGGGACTATTAAAATAAGGGCTATTATGATTAGTATTAATGTTGACCTCATGCATCTTTTTAGTATTCGCTATTTATAAATATTGTTGGGAGGGTTTTTGATGCTGTCGACAGGACCCGAAATACAAGCTCTTTTAGAAAAGAGTTTGGGCGCATTAAAAACTATTTTTGGATTGCTCCGCAATCTTGTTTGCTCTCGCACAATTCGCAAGGCGAATTATATGGCTTTCAGCCATGGAACGCCGCCGCCAGGATTTGAACCTGGGAATCCGTGAGGAAACGAGTTCTCCAAACTCGCGCGGTAACCACTGCGCCACGGCGGCTTGTCACACGTGGTGCTTGAGAATCCGAAGATTCGATTGCGCCACGGCGGCTTGATTCTTTAGAGAAAGATGGAGTTTTAAAGTTTTGGACGTTAGGGTTGTTGAATTAATGTTATTACCCGACACTGTTAATTTATCGGGATATGGGTTTTAGCCACATAT
>JAHIWJ010000224.1 GCA_018816205.1 Nanobdellota archaeon | reverse complement strand
TTTATTGCGGCCTGAAGTGTTTCAACTAAAACCGGGTTTGTTTTTCTTTGAACGCGGGATTTTAATTTTGTCTTGCTTAGTTTGTGCATTGATAATGATTTTGACGAAGGTATTTAAACTTTACTTGCAGGAAAAGTTTTTATACTAAGGTGTGTATTTGTGTGTATGAAGAAGATAAGAGTTAATATAACGGTTGATGAGGTGTTGTTGAAGCAAGCAAAGAAAAAGTTAGATTTGTTTGGCGGGAAGCTTTCCACATTGTTCAATGCCTATTTAACGGATTTTGTTAAATCGATGGATGAGGAAGTTGGGAAAGGGCACAAGGAATTGCTTGAGAAGTTTAAAGAGCTGGAGAAAAGGATTGATAAGTTGGAAAGGAGTTAATTATCTTCTGGAAAGATTTAAATCCCTTTTTCCTATTTGTTTGTTATGGATTCTTTATTTGTGGGAGTTACGGGCCCGAGCTGCTCTGGTAAAACTACCTTGATAGCAAAACTGACTGAAAATCTTAGCGGTGGGGATGTAGAAATTATTCATGCAGACGACTATTGGAACAGAAACTTTAAACACCCATTAATTGGAGATTACAAAAATAGAGAACTTCCAGAAAATATTAATCATAAACTTCTGTTTAGACACTTATGCGCGCTAAAGCTAGGTCGTTCCGTTGAAATTCCCTGGAAGGTGTTTGAAATTGAAGGTGGAAAGAAAATCGCTGAACCAAAGCGGATTATTTTTGTTGAAGGATTTTTGTTATTTCACTGGGAAAAGATTAGAGAGTTATTTGACTTGAAGGTTTATTACGATTTAAGCGATAAGGAGATTATTAACCGAAGAATAAAACGGGCACGTTCTGGGAGAGATGGGCGGGAAGAATATTATCGCACCGTCGTCATAAATGAATACAAGCGCTTTGGTTTGCCCACCAAAAAATATGCAGATCTTGTCCTTGATGGCGCAGGGAATCTTGAAGAGAACATTCGTAAAATTCTTGGAAAAATAGCAACCTTTAAATCTGTTTCAAAATAATCTTATTTATGGAAAGAATCAACTTTGCCAAAATTGAGAAGAAATGGCAGGATAGATGGGAAAAGGAAAAGATTTTTGAGGTTAAGGAAGATCCGAAGAAGAAAAAGTATTACGTCCTGGAAATGTATCCTTATCCTTCGGGGGAGGGCTTGCATATCGGGCACGCGTTTAATTACACTATAGGAGATATTTACGCTCGGTTCAAGAGGATGCAGGGATTTAATGTTTTGTATCCGATGGGGTATGATTCTTTTGGATTGCCTGCGGAAAACGCGGCGATAAAGAATAAATCGCATCCTAAGAAGTTTACGGAGGACGCGATTAAGAATTATATCAAACAACAGAGAAATCTTGGATTGAGTTATGACTGGAGCAGGAAAGTCGAGTGTCACAGGCCGGATTTTTACAGGTGGGATCAGTGGATTTTCCTGCAGATGTTCAAGAAAGGATTGGCTTACAAAAAATCGGCGCCGGTGAATTGGTGCAGGAAATGCAACACGGTTTTGGCGAATGAACAAGTTAAAGACGGGAAGTGTTATTTGCATGAAGACACGGAAGTTGAAGTGAAACATCTTGAGCAGTGGTTTTTGAGAACCACGAAGTATGCGGATGAATTGTATGAAGGACTTGATAAAATGAAGGATTGGCCGGAGGATATTAAGGCGATGCAGAGAAATTGGATTGGGAAGAGTCACGGTTATGAGATTGGATTTGAGATAAATGGAAGTAAAAAGTGGCCCATCTTCACAACTCGCCCAGATACTTTGTTTGGTGTGACGTTTATGGTTGTGTCTGCGCAGCATCCGCGCTTGCATGAATTGGTTACTAAGGAGCAGAAGAAAGGAGTTGATGCGTTTTTGAAGAAGATAAAATCGACGTCGCAGAAAGATATTGATGAGCTTGAAAAGGAGGGCGCGTTTACAGGTTCGTATGCTGTAAATCCAGCGACGGGTGAGAAAGTTCCAATCTGGGTCGGGAATTTTGTTGTGGCGGATTATGGCTGCGGAATGGTGATGGCGGTGCCTGCTCATGATCAAAGGGATTTTGAGTTTGCGAAGAAGTATGGAATTCCGATTAAACAAGTTGTAGCACCGTTATTCAAAACCACCGAGGGGAAAGATGCAGTTAGAAAGGATATTTTAGATGATGTTAGGAGTTCAATATTTGCTATTGTTAAACATTGGAGTGAAGATAAATATCTTTGTTTAGACTGGAAGAATTTTAACTGGAAAAGTCTGATTATTGGCGAAGTTGATACGGGTGAGAAATTTGAAGAAGCGGCGGTTAGAGAGGTAAGGGAGGAGACCGGATATTCAGATATAAAATCAATTCGAGAAATTGGTTTTGAGAATCACGGGCACTATTATGCAGAGCACAAAAAAGTCAATAGATACGCAAAATTCAGGACTTTTTTAATAGAGCTAAAATCTGGGAAAAGAGAGGACACTAGAGAAGAAGACACTAAGAATCATGAGGCCTTGTGGGTTGATGGGAATAAAGTATCGCATTTCCTTAACCTTCCAAATAATAAATACGTTTGGGAAATCTACAAAACCGGAGAAAGAGCGTTTATTGACGAGGGTATTTTAATCAATTCAGGTAAATTTGACGGCATGAACAATCGGAAGGCGATTGATGAGATAGGTAAGAAGTTTGGGAAGAAAGTTGTTAACTTCAAACTTCGAGATTGGTTGATTTCAAGGCAGAGATTTTGGGGAACGCCGATTCCGATGGTTTATTGTGACAAGTGCGGAGCTGTGCCTGTGCCGGAAAAAGACTTGCCGGTTGTCCTGCCCGACGACGTTAAGTTCACAAGTGAAAGAAACCCTCTGATTGGTGACGAAAAGTTTGTGGAGACAAAGTGTCCGAAATGCGGCGGAGTTGGAAGAAGAGAAACCGATACTATGGATACGTTTGTGAATTCGTCTTGGTATTTCTTGAGGTATTGTGATCCGCATAATGAAAAAGAAATTTTTGATAAGAAGAAAGTTAAGAGCTGGATGCCAGTTGATTTGTATATTGGAGGGCGGGAACATGCGACAGGACATTTGATTTATTCAAGATTTTATACTAAATTCCTGCGGGACATTGGGTTGTTGGGTTTTGACGAGCCTGCTGTGAGGTTGTTCAACCAGGGAATGGTGCAGGGGCCTGGAGGAGAGAAGATGTCGAAATCTAAAGGGAATGTTGTTTTACCTGAGACAGTTTCAGAGAAATATGGTATTGATTCTGCGAGGATATTCTTAGTTTCTCTTGGGGGGTTGGACAAGGTAAGAGATTGGAGCGACAAGGGAGCTGAGGGAAGTTTGAGACTTGTTGAGAGGATAATGAATTATTTTGATAATGTGAAGATTGGAAAGTCGAGTGCTAAGACGCAGCATAAGGTTAACAAAGCGATAAGGGATGTGACTTTGGATATTGAGACGATGAGATACAATATGGCTGTGATTAAATTGAGAGAATTGTTTGAAGGGCTTGAAAGCGAAATCGCTCGGAAAGATTTGGAGAGCTTTGTTAAGTTACTGGCAGTGTTTGCGCCCCATGTTGGAGAAGAGCTTTGGGAGAAATTAGGAAATAAGAATTTTGTTTCTTTGGCTTCCTGGCCGTCGTGGGATGAGAAAAAGATTAATGAGGAGTTTGACAAGATTGATGCGGCTGTTGAGAAAACGGTTGGGGATATTTTGAATATTTTGAAGATTGTTAAGGGCGAGAAAGTGTATGTTTATGTTTTGCCTAATGAGTTGAAGAATTATTCTGCTTCAGAGATTTCTCGACGAGTAGGTAAAGGAGTCTTCGTGTTTGCTGTTAACGATAAAGCGAAGTATGATCCACAGGGAAAGGCCGGAAAGGTTAAGCCGGGAAGGCCGGGGATTTTTGTCGAGTGAAAATCGGCGTTGTCCCAAATGAAACCATTTC
>JAHIWJ010000223.1 GCA_018816205.1 Nanobdellota archaeon | reverse complement strand
GATTGAGATCTTCATCGTTCCAGTCATTAACCTTTTGCAAATATGAAAGTTTATTTAAAGCACACCATAATTGCCTTATTAAAGAATCCCTTTGCTGTTCAATAACTGCTTTCTGTTTATCCATCGTTTTAACCCTCCTTATATTTTCTAACTACATTCTGCGCCATAAATCATATCCGGGTATTGCTCACTATAACCACCCCTTTGTTCTAAGACAAATTTATGATAATCACAATAGAAATAGTCTACGCCTCCATTCGATGTCAGACGGTGACACCCCGGCCATTTACAATGTCTTATGACTGTAGGCTTAGGCGTTTCTCGATAATCATATTTTCCACGTCCTTCGGCATAACGCTTATTAGCCTCTACTTTTCTGATTGTTCGGCAATCATCCGAGCATATAGTGTTGATATGACTGGTAGTTATAAACCTTTTCCCACATTGCAGACAATATCTGTACTCAAGGTTTGTCTTGGACCGGCCTTTTTTAAGACGATAGGCTGCTGATGCCCTACGATTGCGTTCTCTCTGACACGCTGGGGTTTGTACCCATTTACCATCCTTTCCTCTGTGACCGCATATAGTGGGTAAGGGCGAATAGTGAACTAATGGGGGCTTTTCATATTTAAAAGACTTTTGGCATATACTACATATCAGAGTTATTACCATTTAAAGACCTTGCACTCTTTACAACCATTAGGGCAATATTTTAATTTTAAATCCCGTCCACATGTCGGGCAGTTTCTGCTTGCATCCCAAGCTCTTTCGGATACCTCTTTAAATGCCAGCATTAAGGCTTTTGGCACATCTGCTTTTGATAAATCCTGTGTCTCCCACCATTCGTCATGTGTCATGATCCCTCCTTATCCGGTTCATTCATTTATTTTCTCTCATTTTTTACCTCCCCTTTACTCTGCCAGATATTAGCCGTAAAAGATCAAAGAAAACATCAGCATCCAATATGACAACAGCATCTTTTCGGTTGCTTTTGGCTATAAGCAGCCAGTCAGTACCTGGCATTTGATTATCCTGAGCCTGCTGTATCCAGTTATGGATAGACCATGATTCCTGACGCTTTGCCTCTACACTCCAAGGAAACAATGTCCTTGCTTCACCTACCAAACGTATGTCAGGGCCTCCCTGGCCCATCTCTCTCGATGCAATCTGTTCATCCTTGCCCCAGGGTAGGTCAATCAACAAAGATATCTTGTCAGCTATCCATTTTTGTAGTTCACGCGCTTTGCTTTTACGGCTGGCTATTGTTATTGGCATTTAATATCTCCACTATGTGATATTTTTTATCCCAACAATTATCACATATAGTAAAAGTAATATTTCCAACAGGTTTTCCACACTCCACACAAGTATTTCTCATACAAGCACAATGTTTTTTTAATTCACCACAATTTGGGCATTTTTTAATCATGAGTCCTCCCTCATTTCACTCTTTTTCATTAGGTTCAACTTCGCTCCTTCTGTGAATTAGTAATAATTATATTTTCCATCTTGAGCTTCATTGAAATCTGCCCACCAACTTTTACATTCTTCCGTGAAATTGAAAGACCTAATCGCTGGAACAGGAATTTCCATTTGCCTTAATACAGCTAAGATACAAGCAGGGCAATTTTCAGTAGCTTCCCTCAGTTTTGGCATTGCAACTTCTATTTCCTGGATATTTATTACTGTTATGCTTCCATATTCATCTTCAGCCATTACTGGCTTAGGCAATATTGTCAGCAAATCAGACATTTTAGATTGCTCTAAATTAAATATTTTACACATTCCACAAACCCTGACAGGGTTTAGTGTGCATGACTTTTCGTGTTTTGATATTGACGAGGCTGAACAATTGGCTTTTTTGCAATACTCGCAATAATATCTATTTACTTTTTTGGTTATCATGGTTCATCCTCCATCTTCTTCCATCGTTTCATCGTTTTAACCCTTCTTTATTCAAGAAATGGAATTTCTTCCCATTCCTTTAAATCAGCTTTACACTGTGTTTAATCTTCGTTCATTCGTTCAAATACCACTATTGCCTGGGTAAGCCAGTCGCGAACTGTCCCCCATGAAACCTTTTGCGCTCTTTTTAATACCTATAATGCTTCATCATATGTCATCGTTTTTACCTCCCTTTGTCCAATCTCGG
>JAHIWJ010000222.1 GCA_018816205.1 Nanobdellota archaeon | reverse complement strand
TGTACAGATAATTCAGACTGCACACTATGCTACCAATGCGTTGAACAACAATGCGTGCCAAAAGACGAATTGTGTGCGGATTTTTATGTTGAAGAATTAGTTCATGTTGATCCTGTTACAGGAGAAGAAAACTGGCGAGAGATTGACTTGGAAAATGAGCAAATTGAAAAAGGATTAAAAGTAAAGTTTGACGCTTCTATTTCCTCAGGAAATGCCCCTTGGTTCTTTTTTGATTACGGTGACGGCACGTATAATTCTGATCCAACAATCCCGACAGACAAACATCAATTCTATCAGGACAGAACAATTACTCTAACCGTATATACAGCAGATTGGATGCAATGGCAGACAGTTCAGAAAACAATTTACGTAGATTCAGGAATGCACTGGCTTTCAACAATGCCCTATCAAGGAGTAAACTTTAGACCAATCAGCTATGCGCTTTCCGAAGATAATCAATTGTGGGCTATTTCAGATTCTTTGGATTTGGGCATTGCAGACATTTCAAACCCTTACAACTTAGGTGGTTTTGATATTGTAAAGTCTTTAAACGACGCCGGTTCATATATGGCAGCAGTAAACTATGATAATTTATTTTTATTACTCGGGGGGGTTGTAGAAGTTTATGATATTAATCCTTTTAATGAAGTGCCATATGTTATTCCAAGCAGTGAACTTGAAGGAGATTATCCCAATAGTGTCGCAGCCGTAGGCCACGCATTATACGTGTCTACTTATTACAATAATAAAATTCATGTATTTGACACAACCAGTGGCACACCACAACTTGTGCAGAGAATTTCCGTCAATAGTGTTAGTAAACTGTTTACCACACGGACAACGAATTACTTGGTTTCAGTTTCTTTAAGCGGAGCAGTAAATGTTTTTAACATAGAGCAACCATTGTCTCCTGTTCCATTATTGGGCAGTCCTGTGCAGCTTCCTCCTGCTATTTCTCCAATAGCGGCCGGAGTCAGTGATACTATGCTTGGATATAGGACAAATGCAGGAACGATAGCACTACTTAGATTTTCTGACATGGCCCAATATGAAGAGCCGCCTTTCCAAACAGCATCAATAAGCTACGGCGACTTCGCAGTAGGTGATGAAAGACTTTATTTTCTTAATACAGTGCCGGGTAATGAAAGAGTCTACAAATATAATACTTTTAATGTATTTGAAGAACCATATCTCATGGCAGATCATTTTTATACAAACCAAGCGGGAATGATAAACTCATTCATCCACGACGCAGACAACGAAGGCCCCATCCCACCAGTTCTAATGATCGGCCATAATGGGCAAGGATATAGTTCTTATAAGCCATAATCCTCTAAAAAACTTTAAATTCTCCATTGGCTTATCCAGGAGATGAAATATCAAATTGTCGGATACGGCAGTCTGCTCAGCCACAAATCACTTCAGGAGACACTTCAAAACAAACACTTTCATCCAGTAATTGTCAAAGGCTACAAAAGAATTTTTAATGTCATGGACTGCAGTTCAAAAAACCCTGATGTTCTCAACCTGAAAAAATCAAAAAATCATTTTTTCAACGGAGTCTTATTTGAAGTCAACGACAAAGAACTCGCAGAACTGAAAAAAAGAGAAGACTGTTACAATCTTGAAGAAACAAAATGCTATGACTTCAAAACAAAAAAACCCCTCGGAAAATGCCTGCTCTGCATAGACCACCACCTTGCAATTGACCACCACCACAAAAACCCAAACAAGGGCTACTTCATTCTGTGCAGGGAAGCAGCCTACCACATCTCCAAAAAATTCGGCCTTCTCTGGGATAAAACAACTTTCACATCAAAAAACGAAAAAATCTCAGACTGGATAAAAGAGCATAAGGAATACAATACCCTGCGTTAATGCCCTAATGCTCCACCCAAAAAGAAATTAAAGATTCCATAATAAGACCAGTTCGTTTTTCTATTGTCCTCATAATACTTTTTGCATTGAGCAACAAAAAACGTTATGATTCATTATAAATTACAATAAAATGGTTCAAACCATAGTAGATATAAATGAGAATAAAAATAACCTTTTTTGAAGAAGTTGTGCAGAGATAAAGCTCACCCCAATCCTAAAATATTAATTTTGTCGTTGAGCATTACATAAAAATAAGATTGAAGCTATTTTGCATTTGCAATGGACTGCATAAAACACGGTTTTTTAAAGTCCTCTATAGCATATACATTAAATAATTGTAATAATCCAAGAAGTTAATATCCAAGCCCATGATTAGAAATTATTTTATCTGTCTTCGTTAATATTTGTTCAGGTTCATTTTGGGGAGGTATATCGGGCTATGCATTTCGCAATTTATTCACAGAAATTAAATGCGTTCACTAATTTAACACTTGCACGCAGTTTAGACTGCATTTTTACAGATTCTTAATTCATTATTTTGTTTGATAATTTCAATTAGCCCTAATTTGTCCTAATCGCCCAAAATTATTCAAATCAAGCAATTCTTTGATATTCCCTAAGCTGCTCGTATAAATCCCTAAGTGTCTGTAATTTTACAGGGTGACTAATCAACTCTTTCCTCAAAACATGCCCTATGTCTCTTTGTTTGCAAATTGACAAGAGATGCCTTGTCACCGCAGGCTCTATGCTTTCCTGCCTTAATAAACCTGCAAAACTCTTTAGAAGACTGTCATCAAGACATCTTTTTATAACAATTCTCGGAAAATTAATATCATAATCATGCCTCTCAACATGGTATGTGGTGTGTCCTACTGAACGCCTTGAATCCAAAAAACAGCGTATAAAACTTCTTCTTTGTTCAACAGAACCTCTAACAAAACTTGCAACCCGGCTGTTGTCCTTTGTCTGCTCTCTCAAGAAACGTGTAAACGCATCATTCCACATAACCAATCGTCGCTTAACTTTGGTTACTCCTTTAGTATAAATCACTTTGCCGACATAAACCGGTGTTTGCAGCGTTTCCTCAAGTATCTCCCTCACGTTGCCAGTCACCCATCCGTCCTGCTCTGTTATTGCATACCTGCCAAACGGAATTTTTTTACCCTTGCCTGCAGAGCTCCAATCACGTAAGGAAAATCTTCTGACTCTAAAACCCTATCAATATCTAAAGGCTTGGCATTCCAATCCTTTCCCATTAAATCCAACCCCTTTTCTTAATTCCTGAATTAGTTATCTGAAAATCCAAGCTCTTTTCAGGCAACGATCTATGTTTGCGTAAATATGCAATGCGACGACCTTTATCATTCACCAACTCAATCAAGCACTTCCCCCAATACTTCAAAATATCTCCCCCCACCATTCTGTCCTCATCCTCCCACCGATAAATCTGATTAGTCACCAAAACCGGAATTTCTTTCTTCCTGGCAATTTCCGCCAGAGTTTTCATTTGCTTCGCCAACTCTGAATTAATCGTCTGCAACGCTTCATCGCTCTTATCTCTAGCATCAGCAAAGTCAAGTCGATACAAAATAGTCATCCCGTCCACAACAATCAAATCAATCTGATCCTTCAGTCTCTTATTCAACTCAACAAACGCCTTCTTCTGCTCCTCAAAACTCGTCGGCTTCAACAAAAAAATATTTTTTAAAACTTCTTGAACACCATCTTTCTCCCCAACAAGTTGCTTAACCCTTTCAACACTAAATCCTCCTTCAGTGTCAATAAAAGTCACCTTGTTTCCTTTTTTCGCCTGCGACACCGCAGCCAACAGACAAAGATTAGTCTTCCCGCTCCCCGCCCCGCCATATAAAACCGTGACTATGTCATTCTCATAGCCCCCATAAAGCCAAGTGTTCAAATCATAACTTCCCGCGCTTACTTTAACCATCAAAACAAACAATAAATCAAATATATAAAATTAATTAGTCAAAACTACTTCTTCTTTTTAGTTTCGGTTTTCTGCTCTTTCATTGCCATATAATGCCCAGCAAAGCAACTCTTGCACATGAAAGAGTGAATTATCAAGACTATCGCAGCAATCACAATCACCCACTTGGAGTACATCCAGTCCCAGGCAAACAGCGCAATCAGCGCAATGACAAGCCCGATGATAAATTCACACCAACTTTTACACATCTTACACCTCCAACTAAACAACAAATTCTCAGTATATAAAACTAATTAAAAAATAAAACAAATTCCGATTTACTTCCTCTTCTTCTTAGACTCAGCTTTGGGCATCTTTTCACAATATTTGCAATCAACACCCGTCCACGCAACAATCAAGATGACGATTGCCGCAATTCCAACAACCCATTTTGCAGCCATCGTGCCAATAGCTTCAGGCCACATCGTGAACATAAAGATCACGACCGCAAGCACCGTCAAGATCCAATTTGAACAAGTCATTTTTCACCTCCACAAAAATAAATCAACGCTCGTTTTTAAGGATTCCTAATTATTTCTTAACAATCTTTACAACAGAATCAAGATCCTTCTTAATCGCCTTAACGGCATTAGAAACATCCTTCCTGACGTCCTTGCTCTGAATTTTCATGATGACTGGCCTGTCAGGGTGTTCTCTCCTCCAGGCAGCGAAGTCAACCCCTTCTTTATTCAAATAAACTCTTAATATCTCAACAAGGGTAACATCATTCGTTTTCACTTCCACATCGTCTTTCTCGAATTTTACAACTTCAATTTCCATGTTTATTACTCTTCAAGGTGGTTTTTAAAACTTTCTGGCGCGAGTATCCAAGGCAACCACTAAGAGCGGCCCCGACAGGATTTGAACCTGCGACCTACGGATTAGAAGTCCGTCGCTCTATCCAGACTGAGCTACGAGGCCAACTTGTTCGGCCTCGCCCAAACCCTAGATCGAAAAACCCAGAGAGGTTTTTCAGAGCTACGAGGCCTTTCGTTATTCAAATAAAGAAAAACAGTTCCTTTTTAAGTGTATTTATCAACAAGACAATATCTTTAAATAACTCTTGCTTTTTCCTAAAGAATGCACGGATGGCGAAATCGAATGCCTTACATTCTCAATCGCCAGTTCCTTGTATGCACGGATGGCGAAGTGGTTAACGCGCTCGGCTGCAGCCCGAGTATTCCCCCGGTTCGAACCCGGGTCCGTGCTTGTTATGATTCTGAAAGAATCATTAAACTCGGCCCTTTGTACCTGCGGGAAACAAGATTGCGAAGCAATCCAAAAATAGTTTCTTGATGCATACAACTTCTTTTCTAAAGAAGTCGTATTTCGAACCCGGGTCCGTGCTTTTGGACTCACAGAATCCAAGTATTCGCCTTTTGTGCGAGAGCAAATTAGACGCGAAGCGTCCAATCCAAGTTTTTGATGCGCCAAAACTTTTTTCTAAAAAGTTTTTGCTACGGATCCGTGCTTTTCTCACAAAAACACACAACAAATAACTTTATAACCCCTTTTTCCTTAAAAAATTATCAAAGGAGGACGCAATGGCAATTCAAGGATACAGCGTTAAGGCAAAGAAGAAAGTAGACATTCAAAACCCTGTAATCGAAAAAACATCGAAAGGCGGGTACATCGCAAAAGGAAAATGCCCTGAAACAGGCATAACTGTTTGTGCAATGATGTCTGAAGAGAACGCAAACAAGGCAATCAAAGCCGGAGAAGCTAAGAAAGGCTTCTAATCAGACCCTTTATTTTTTTCACTAATTTTAAATATGGGCATTTCTAAGTTCTAGAATGTCAAACCAACAAAAAGAAAATTCAGAGAAAGACTTCCTCGCATTCATTAAAGAAGCAGGTCTTGTCTGGGGCCCTTCCCCTGAAATTTACGGCGGTTTTGCCGGTTTTTACGAGTACGGCCCATTAGGCAAACTTCTAAAAAACAAAGTTGAAAATTCAATAAGAAGAGTATTCAATTCCCAAGGCCTAAGAGAAATCGAAGCCCCGACAATTTTGCCCGACGTCGTCTGGAAAGCTTCAGGCCATTTAGAAACCTTCTCTGACAGAATAATTCAATGTTCAAAATGCAAATCAACCTTCCGCGCCGACAAATTGATAGAAGAAAATCACGACATTTCAGCCGACGCTTTCTCTGACAAAAAAATCTTAGAGTTCATAGAAAAAAATAACATCGTCTGCCCAAGCTGTAAAGGCGCGCTAGAAAAAGAAATTACCCGCCAAAGTCTTATGATGAAAACAAAAATCGCAGGCGAAGACGCATCGTTAAGACCTGAAACCGCCACAACAACCTATCTCCCATTCCCTCGGTTCATCTCCTATTTCAGAAAAAAACTTCCATTCGGAGTTTTCCAAATCGGCAAAGCCTACAGAAACGAAATCTCCCCAAGACAACACGTCCTCAGGGGTAGAGAATTCACCCAAGCCGAAGGCCAAATCTTTCTTGACCCAAAAACAAAAAACTCTTGGGAAAAATACGAAACCATAAAAAAAGAAATCCTCCCATTCTGGGACTACAAGAGCCAAGAAAAAAACGCCGAAATAAAACCTGCTTCCGTTGAGCAGGCTCTAAAAAAGAAATTCATAAACTCTCAAGCCTACGGCTGGTGCATCTACCTTGCCTACATGCAGTTCGTCAACTTCGGAATTCCAAAAGAAAAAATCAGACTCCGACAGCACCATCCAGACGAAAAAGCATTTTACGCTGAAGATGCGTGGGACATAGAAGTCAAACTCGAAAACTATGGCTGGTTCGAAATGTGCGGCGTCCACGATCGAACAGACTATGACCTAAAACAACACGCAAAATTCTCAGGCCAGAAACTCGAGTTCAAAACCGAAGACGGCAGAACATTCGTCCCTCACGTCCTAGAAATCGCATTTGGAAGTGACCGCCCAACCTACGCACTAATAGATTTATTCTACGAAAAAAAAGCAGAAGGCGAAGGCAAAACTACTTTCTCAATTCCATATCATATGGCTCCAATCGACGTTTCAATCTTTCCGTTAATAAAAAAACCAGAACTCTTCAAAATTGCCCTCGACATCAAGGAAGAATTAGAAAGAGATTTCATAGTCGACTACGATGAATCTGGTTCAATAGGCAGACGCTATCTCCGAAGTTCAACCCAAGGAACTCCATTAGCAATCACAATTGACTTCGACTCAATAGAAAAAAACGACGTCACAATCCGCGACCGCGACACAGAAAAACAAATCCGCGTCCCAATCGCAAACCTTCGTCATGTCATCCGCCAGCTTATTAACGGAGACATCGAATTCGAACTTGCAGGAAAAGTTGTAAAGTAATCAACGTGTTATGAACCTTACATTTTCCAGTTGTTTTATTCGTAATTGTGTCAGTCTGTCTCGATAAAAACCTTCTCTTTTGTCCCAATAACTCATTCTTCTTTGCCACTCACGAATTCTTCCCATAAACTCTGCTCTTTCCAAAAGCCATTCGTCTACTCCATCATAATTTTTACACGCCCACCCAGAAGAGTCCTGTACATAACAGTCAGGAAAACGCAGATTATCACGCTTTCTTATCAAATCACAGGCAGCGTTTAGCGCACGGTTGTTCATCATTTTTGCATGTCTAAATCTAGCTCTGTAATACCATTCCTTCAATTTCTCTGGTATTATTCTATTTGTCATTTTGAATTCTCTCTGTTTGATAATTAGGCACTTCCCAAACAGGAACAGGTCTTCTATCTTCTCGAGGATTAGAATA
>JAHIWJ010000221.1 GCA_018816205.1 Nanobdellota archaeon | reverse complement strand
AAGATGATGTGGAAGAAATCTATGAGAGATCAATCGTCCCTTCTGGGAATGGTGCGAGTGTTGTTGCTCCGAAAAAACACATTGGAAAAAAGGCATTGATGATAATTCTTAAAGATTAATTATTATGCAACACTGCATATAGAAGACATCTATGAAGGATTTTTTAATAAGTATGTGACTTTTTTTTTGATAGTCTATTCAACTTAGAATTTTTTGGACATCCTCATTCAAACAAAACTGATACGGAATGGAAACGGTTATTTTTTAAAGAAGGGTTAAAACTAAGAGCATCGGTTTATTCAAAACCTTATTTTGTTAAAAGTGCTAAGCAGGCTATATATTCGTTAAAGAAATGATTTAACATTGTAATTCACAAAGCTTAAAACCCCTATTTCATTTTTTTTCGAATGCCTGACAAAAACATTATTGAGGTTAATAACCTTGTGAAGAAGTTTGGGAACTTAGTTGCAGTTGACAAGATTTCATTCAGTGTTAAGGCCGGAGAGATGTTTGCGTTTTTGGGGCCGAATGGGGCGGGGAAGACGACGACAATAAAGATGTTGACTACGCTGTTGAGTCCGACTTCGGGGGAAATCAAAGTTAATGGGTTTGATCCTACTAAGGAGAAACATGAAACCAGAAATTCCTTTGGAATTGTATTTCAGGATCCAAGTTTGGATAATGAGCTGACTGCTTATGAAAATCTTGATTTTCATGGCAATCTTTATCACGTTGAAGCGAAGTTGAGGAAGGAGAGGATTGATTATCTGTTAAGGTTTGTGGGACTTTGGGATAGGAAGGATGATTATGTTAAGAATTTCTCAGGTGGAATGAAAAGACGGTTGGAGATTGCTCGAGGATTGATTCATCATCCGAAAATTTTGTTTTTGGATGAGCCAACTCTTGGTCTTGATCCACAAACAAGGAATTATATGTGGGATTATATTAAGAGACTGAATAAGTCTGAAAAGATGACTGTTTTTTTC
This sequence comes from Nanobdellota archaeon, assembly GCA_018816205.1. GTDB lineage: Archaea > Nanobdellota > Nanobdellia > Pacearchaeales > GW2011-AR1 > UBA73. Next base: position 6,084 of record JAHIWJ010000221.1, on the reverse strand, counting down.
ACGACGCATTACATGCAGGAGGCGGAGCAGTATGCGGATAGGATTGCGATTATTGATCATGGGAAGATTGTGAAACAAGGGAATTTGAGGGAATTGAAGGCAGCGACGAAGACAAAGAGTTTAGAGGCTGCGTTTTTGAAATTGACTGGGAAGGAAATTAGAGAGGAACAAGGTAATGTTAAAGATAGAATGAGAATCACGCAAAGGGCGTGGGGGCGGGGATGATGAGGTTGGAATTTAATGTTGTTGTAACAGAAGGAAATTATGATACCGACCTCCCCGGACCGAGTGGCTTCTGTTGCTGGTGCCCACCCGCCCACCCTGAAACATGTTTGCTAAGAGATATCACACCAACCTCCCCGAACCGATTTGGGATTACAGACTATTGGACGGGGCAGGACGGCTTTAGAACGGGCTGTAGTTCTTTGATTGGCCGTGGGGGAGGTGAATAAAATGGGCGCAGTGCATGTAATGTGGCTGAGGCAGATTAAGAGATATTGGAGGTCGAGGGCGAGAATGATTGGAATGCTTGGACAGCCGGTTTTGTTCCTGCTGGCTTTGGGATTTGGGCTGGGCCCGATTTTTCAGGCGGCAGGACAGGGAGATTTTATTTCTTTCTTGTCACCAGGGATTGTTGCGATGACTGTTTTGTTTAGTGCGATGTTTTCAGGGATTGAGGTTATTTGGGACAAGCAGTTTGGGTTTTTGAAGGAGACTTTAGTTGCGCCGGTTTCACGAGAGAAGATTATGCTTGGGAGAACGCTGGGCGGGGCGACGGTCGCGATGGCTCAGGGAATTATTGTTTTATTGATCACGGTGCTTATTGGTTTTAGGCCAACTTGGGCTTTGATTATTCCGGCGTTGTTATTTATGTTTGCGATTGCGTTTTTGTTTACTTCTTTCGGAATTGCTATTGCTTCTAAACTTGAAGACATGCAGGCTTTTCCTTTGATAATGAACTTCATTATTATGCCAATTTTCTTTTTGTCTGGGGCGCTTTTCCCGTTGGACAATATTCCTAGCATCTTAGAAATAATAACAAGGTTTAATCCGTTGACTTATGGGGTTGATGGTTTGAGGGGTGCTTTGACGGGGGTTTCGCATTTGGGTTTTGCTTTGGATGCCGGGGTTATTGTGGCGCTTTGTGCGATTGTTTTTATGCTGGGAAGTTATTTGTTTTCGAAGGTTGAGATATAAGAATCAATCCTTAACTCTTTTCTGAACGATGTTTGTTATTATTATTGTGATAATATATCCGATGATGACGCCGCTGATGAGGATACTCCAGGAGTAGAAGCCTAGCGGGACGATGTGGAAGAACGTATTTAGCGGGCTGTAAATTATGGCTACTTGGAGTGCGATTGAGAACAGGAGGGCTGCGACGAGCCATTTGTTCGAAAGCCAGGAAAGCTTGTCCTGGTGGCGGATGCTGGCGATTCTTACGAATTCGTAGAGGATGAAACCTGTGAAGAGGGTAGTTCGTGCTTTGTCTAATCCAACAGGGAGAATTAGGAAGAATGTTGCAAAGAGGATTATTGTTTTTTGTGCTCCGATCAGGCCAATGAGCCAGCCCATCTTTTTGTCGATTATGCCCTGGTGTTTTTTTCTTGGGGGCCTTGACATGATACCTGGTTTTTCAGGGTCGACTCCGAGGGCTAGGGCGGGAAGGCCGTCTGTAAGTAGATTTACCCAAAGGAGTTGTATTGGCAGCAGGATTGGTTCTTTTAGGGTTAAGAAAAGAGTTGCGATAAATAAAACTGCGACTTCTGCAAGATTGCTTACAAAAAGGTAATTTATGAATTTTTGGATGTTGTCGAAGATTCGTCTGCCCTCTTTTACAGCAAGGGGAATTGATGCGAAGTTGTCGTCGAGTAAAACTATGTCGCTGGCTTGTTTGGCGACGTCAGTACCTCTTAGTTCCATCGAGATGCCGACGTCTGCTCTTTTTAGGGCGAGCGCGTCGTTTACTCCGTCGCCAGTCATGGCGACTCGGTATTTCTGTTTTAATATTTCAAGAATTCTCAATTTGTGGAAGGGCGAGACTCTCGCGAAAATGTTGAAGCCTGAATCTAATTTTTCTTCTAGCTCTTTGTTGCTGATTTTGTCGAGTTCGTCGCCGTTAAGGGCGCCGCCGGTTTTTAATTCGATTTCGTTGGCAATTGCCTTTGCCGTTATCATGTTGTCTCCGGTCATCATTATCACCCGGATGCCTGCGTTTTCACAGGATTTTATTGCATGTTTCACTTCTTTTCTGGGCGGGTCTTTCATCGCCTGCAGTCCGAGCCAGATTAATTTTTCTTCTTTGGCTTTGATATCTTTGACTTCTTTGAAGGCAAATCCTAAAACTCTTAGTGACTGGGAGGCGAATTCTTTGTTTTTTTCGAGTATCTTTTTTTTGGTTGCGGTTGTGAGGTTTATTGTTCTTCCGTTGTGGTAAATTTTTGAGCATTTTTCAAGAAGGATTTCCGGAGCGCCTTTGGAATACATAGCTTTGGAATTTTTGTATTCGCATACAACACTCATCATTTTTCTTTTGGAGCTGAATGGTATTTCGCTTAGCTTTTTGTATTCGCTTAAAATTTCTTTTGCAAGTCCAAGGTCTTCTGCAAGTTTAATCAGTGCCACTTCGGTTTGATCGCCGAGATGTTCTTTTTTGCCTTTGTCATTTAGGGTAGATGTTGCGTTGTTGCATAATGCCCCGTAGAGCACTAGTTTGTTTACCTCGTTTTTGTTTAGTTTAGAACGCTCGGTCATATTGGTGCGCTTGTCTCCCACCGTCCAGCGCCCCGACCACCCACCCCGATTAGGGCCGAGCGTTAAATTGTCTGCTTCAAAAGTTTTGCCGCTGATGAACAATTTTGTGACGGACATTTCGTTTTTTGTGAGTGTGCCGGTTTTGTCAGTGCAGATTATGTCTATGGAGCCTATTGATTCTGTGACTGAAAGTTTTCGTATCAGCGCGTTCTTTTTCCACATCACTTTAGAGCCGGCGACTAAAGTCAGGACGATTACTGCAGGAAGGCCTTCAGGGATTGCTGCGACCGCAAGGGATATTGAGGTGAACAGCGAAAGGTATAGGCCATATCTGAAGTAGCCTACTATTCCAACAACTACAATTATTGCTAAGATTCCCCAGAGTATCTTTCTGCTTAAGCTGGAGATTTCCTTTTGGAACAGGGTTTTTTCTTCTTTTATTTCTTGGAGTTTTGAAGCGATTTCGCCGACTTTGGCATTCATGCCTGTTTTTGTAACCAGCGCTTTGCCGTGACCGTTTATAACGTAGGTGTTCATATAAACTTCGTCTGAAGATTTTTTTGAGACAGCTTTTGATTCTCCTGTAAGGATAGATTCGTCGACCTGCATTGAGAACGATTCAATTAATTTTGCGTCGGCGGGAATCACACCGCCCTCTCCGAGGATTACTAAGTCTCCCGGAACGAGTTCTGTCGAACTTATCCTCATTTCTTGGCCGTTTCTGATAACATCTGCTTTTGGCACTGTCATCTTTTGCAGCGATTCTATTGTCTTTTCAGCTTTGTAGTCTTGGAAGAAGCCGAATAGGCCAGAGAGGATTACAATTAATAAGATTAGGATTGAGTCTGCGCTTGTTGATTCTCCGCCCGAGAAGCGGCCTAGAGCGTAAGAGACTATTGCTGCGATAATCAGGATTATTATGAGCGGGGATGTGAATTGGGCGAGAAATATTTTCAGCGGCTGTGCCTTTTTAGTTCTCTGGATTTCATTCTTGCCATATCTCCCCATAAGTTTTTTTACTTCGTTTGTTGTTAGACCGTTTTCCATTTTTCTTGTTATATGCTTTGGATGTTATAAATCTTTAAAACATTTTGAAAAATAGAGATATAACAAATAATATGTAAAGGCTTAATAAAATGATGCCTTCGGTTCTGCTGATTTCCCATTTTGTCCGCATGAACACGACAAGTAGGATGCTGATGAATATCATAAATGGTACAAAGTAGTATATCAGCTCGTTTGTTGCGCTTAGTGGGGAGATTAAACCGGCGATGCCCAGTATCATAAAAGTGTTTGCGATGTTCGAACCGACGATATTTCCAATGGCCAGGTTGCTATATCCTTTTCTTGCTGCTACTATTGTGACTCCGAGCTCCGGAATTGAGGTTCCAATCGCGACAAATAAGACTCCGATTATGGTACTTGGGATGTTAAGAACTTCAGAAAAGAACATTGCTTTTTCAACAAGGAGTTTAGCGCCGTAGGTAATTGTGGCTCCGGATATTAGAAGAATTAACAGGTCTTTTACTATTCCTTCGGTGAATAGGGTTTTTACTTCCTTTGCCTCTGTGGTTTTTAACTCATTCTTTCTTAAAATCTTACTTTTGATTGTTGTCAGGTATTTGAATTTGAAGAAATACTCTATAAAATCTTTAAATTCGGATTTAGTCTTTGATTCCTCTTTGTCTCGGAACAGGAATAGAAGATATATAACGTACAGCGCCAATAAAATTCCTGATTCTACTCTAGAGATTGTTTTGTTAATCAATAAGATAAAAAGCAAGAGTGCTGAGAAGATTGTTAGGTATCCTTCCCTTTTTAGGACTACTTTTTTAATTTTCTTGCATGAAATGATTGCAGATATTCCTAAAATCAATCCAATGTTTGCGATGTTTGAACCGACGATGTTTCCGAGAATCAATCCAGGGTCTTTGTTTATGGATGCAGCGATTGAAGAGGCTAGTTCAGGCACTGATGTTCCAAAGGCAACTAACGTGAGACCGATGATAAACTCGGAAACGCCAAGTTTTTTAGCGATTGTTGCGGAGGATTTTATGAAATAGTCTGCTCCTTTGATTAGCAAAATCAACCCGAGGATGAAGAGCAGTAAATTTTGGATTATCACTTTGTGTTATTTATCTTCCATTTATTAATCAGACTGGAGAACAATGGGGGAATTACGAAATTCAAAACAATGCTCGATGCTATGATGACAGAGTAAATGTCGTTTCCGACAGTACCCTTGTCGAATAGTAGTTTTATTATGACGAGACTTGTGCTGAATCTTGCCGAGAGGCCGATGCCCATTAGGACGGATTGTCTGGCTCCGAGTTCTTTGCGTGAGATTATGTAGCTCCCGAGCAATTTTGCTCCGCTTGAGACAGCGATTACCAGCAGGACAAGAAGAGGGAAGGTTACGAGGTATTTCATATCTAATGAGAGTCCAACCCATAAAAAGAAAAGTGGCGCGAAGAAGCCGTAGGAAACGGCTTTGATTTCTCTTTCTATAAGTTCGAGTCTTTCAGGAGGGATGAATGTTCTCACCGCGATTCCGGCCAATAACGCTGCTAGAGGCGCTGCTTCAGCGAAGTTGCCGATGCCTAAAAATAAGAACAATACTGCCAGCACTACTAGGAAGATGGATTCAACACTGTGGAATGAGAATCGTTTTCCTCTCTTTTTTAGGTAGGTAAATCCGAATGTTAGTGCGAATATCAGGAAAAGTGAGACAATAATGATGCCAATATGCGAATATTGCAGGCTGTTTCCAACTTGAGATCCTAAGAGAAAACCAACGGAAATTAAAAGAATAATTTCTATTATATCGTCAAATGTGCCGACCCCGATGATTAATTGCCCGAGTTTTGTGTTGATAATCTTGAATTCATCAAGTATCGGAATTAGGATTGCTTCTCCGACGGTGGCAAAAGACATGGAGACTATTATGGAGATTATCCAGGGGTAATTGAAGACGTAGTGGATTAATAGCGTGCCGAACAATGTTTCAATCAGGATTATGAAAAATGTTGCTTTGACGATGAACCCTGTTCTTTTTCGGAGTTCTTTTACATTCATCTCGAATCCAATCATAAAAAGAAGGAAGTACATGCCTAAAGTAGCGAGGAAAGTAAATGTTTCAGAGTTTGTTATGTCTTGGAACGGATTGTTAATCGAAAACAGCGTGCCTATGAGGAGGGCGGCAAATATCCAGGGGACTTTTGCTTTTTCAATTAATCTTCCTAATAGAAATATTGCTATAAATGCTCCGGCTAAAAACAAAAATATGTTTATCATCCTCTTTGATTGTAAGGCAATGGGTCTTTTTAAGTT
>JAHIWJ010000220.1 GCA_018816205.1 Nanobdellota archaeon | reverse complement strand
TGGGAAGGTGCGTGTTGGGGATCCGAATATTATCGAAGCTGATGGCAGCGTGAGTGTGCTGACCCCGGTTGAAGCAAAACTGAGAAATCTGACGTATGCGGCTCCAGTTTACGTCGAGCTTAGCGTGAAGTATGAAAATCAGACTGAAAGTTCTGAAGTAGAAGTGGGAAGAATTCCGATTATGGTTCGAAGTTCTAAGTGCAATACTCATGGTATGGGAAAAGAAGAGCTTATAAAAAATTATATGGACAAACTGGATCAGGGCGGTTATTTCATTATCAACGGGAATGAGAGGGTTATTGTTATGTCTGAGGATCTTGCGCCCAACCAACCCTTTATCGAGGAAGGAAGACAGGGATTGACTTTAAGGGTATTTTCTGAAAGAGGGTCTTATAGAATTCCTACAACTATAAGCGAGACTAACGAGGGCATCCTTGAGTTGACATTTAGCAGACTGAAGAATATTCCAATCATGGTTCTGCTTAAATCTCTCGGCATGATAAAGGAAGCAGACATTGCTAAAAATATAGGCATGGAGAATGACTGCTTGATTGTTAACTTGTATGAATATGCACATTTGCAGTCTAATGAAGATGCGATGATGTTTATTGCTGAAAAATCTGGAATTCAGGGAACGAAGAAAGAAATTCTTGACAGAGTTAAGCAGAGGATTGACTCATTCTTGCTGCCGAATATAGGAATTACAAAGCAGGGCCGGGAGGAGAAGGCGATTACCTTATGCAGGCTAGTAAGAACTTACCTTCGGGCAAAAGACAATACAAACATCCGGACTGATAAAGACCATTATGCAAACAAAAGGGTTAAACTTTCCGGCGATTTGATGTCTGATTTGTTTAGAGTTAATTTAAAAATTCTTGTTAGAGACATTCAATATTCGTTGCAAAAAATTTCCAAGCGAAAAAAGTTTTACTCATTAAAAACAATTGCTAAATCAACTCTATTTACGCACAGGGTTGAGAGTGCGATTGCCACTGGGAGCTGGATCGGCGAGAGAAGCGGGGTTACGCAGAATATGTCAAAGACCAATTACCTTGACGTCTCTTCGCAGCTGCAGAGAGTTACAAGTCTGTTGCCTGGAGACCAGGAAAACTTTAAGGCGAGAACTCTGCATCCCACACATTATGGAAGGTTCTGTCCGACTGAAACTCCTGAAGGAACTGAAATTGGATTGAGGAAAAATCTGTCACTGCTTGCAAAGATTTCTACGGCGATTGAACTCGACGAGAAAGCTGTGATGAGAAAACTTGAGTCTGCAGGACTAAAAAAAGATTTGTTAGGCGGAAGTGATGTCTTCATGAACGGCAAGTTCATTGGTTTTGTAAACAATCCTGCAGAGTTTGCTAAAAAGGTTCGAGAGATGAGGAGAAACAAGGAAATTCCTACTGGGATTAGTGTGCGCCACGACGGGGGGCTTGATCAAGTTACAATTTCGTCTGAGGTTGGAAGAGTTTTAAGACCACTTATTGTGGTAGAACAGGGCGCTGCTAAGCTTAGAGATGAAGATTTTGTTTTGCTACAGCAGGGCGACCTTACATGGACTGATCTCGTAGACAAAGGCATAATCGAATACATCGATGCTGCTGAGGAAGAGAATGCATATGTTGCAATGAACGAGACAGATATTACTTTAGATCATACCCACTTGGAAGTTCACCCTATTGATGTTTTTGGTTTGATAACTTCTCTTGTTCCATTTGCTAATCACGACCAATCATCTAGGCTGATGAGGGGCAGCAAGACGAACAAGCAGAGCTTAGGTATTTATGCTGCCAATTACCTTGTTAGAGTGGACACGGATGTTTCGATTTTGCATTATCCGCAGAGACCTCTTGTTAGGAGTTTTATTTATGATACGCTTGATGTTTATCCGTCCGGACAGAACATTGTGGTTGCGATAATGCCTTTTCAGGGGTATAATATTGAAGACGCTGTTGTGTTAAATAAAGCAAGCATCGACAGAGGGATGGGAAGGAGCACATATTTCAGGCCATACTCGGCTACTGAATTGCAGTATGCTGGCGGGTTGTCTGATGAGATTCTCATTCCAGACAAAGATGTTTCAAGCTATCGGACTGAGGAAGTTTATCGTTTTCTAGAAGATGATGGTGTTGCCTATCCAGAGGCGGACATGGAGTCTGGAGAGGTTGTAATCGGCAAAGTTACGCCGCCAAAATTCTTGTCTGAGGCAAAAGACCTGAGCATTCAGGCAAAGAAAGAAGCCAGCTCTGTTGTCAGACAGGGCGAGAGGGGTGTTGTTGACGCAGTTTTTGTTACTGTTGACGGTGAAGGGAACAGGGTTGTTGATGTTAGAACGAGAGACTCACGGTTGCCTGAAGTCGGAGACAAATATTCATCGCCTCACGGACAGAAAGGTGTTGTTGGTATGATTGCAAATAATGACGATGTACCTTTCACTATCAATGGCGTAAGCCCAGATTTGATGTTCAACCCGCACGGAATTCCAAGCCGTATGACTGTAGGTTATCTTATTGAATTGCTGGCGAGCAAAACTGCTGCGGTAACTGGGAAGATTATCGACGGTACACCGTTCACCGGCCAAAAAGTTCACGAGCTTGAAGCGCTGCTCCAAGAAATGGGCTTTAGTTATGACGGAAAGGAGACTATGTACAATGGCATTACCGGAGAGAAGATGGAAGCGAAGATTTATGTCGGAAGCATGTATTACTTGAAGTTGAAGAGAATGGTCAAGAACCTTATTCACGCTAGGGCTTCTGGGAAAGTTGCATTGCTAACAAGGCAGCCGATCGAAGGAAGAGCGCGGGGCGGAGGACTTAGGCTTGGAGAAATGGAGCAACAGGCACTTGCAGGGCATGGCGCTTCGTTGCTGTTGAAGGAGAGATACGACTCTGATAAGACTATTGTGCATATTTGTTCTGAGTGCGGAAATATGGGTTATGAGGATGCTATCAGGAACAAGGCGGTCTGTACAATGTGCGGCAGCAGTGAAGCTGAACCGGTTGAAGTTTCATATGCGTTCAAGTTGCTTATAGACGAGCTACTTGGTTTGGGAATTCATACTAAATTCAAATTGAAAAATAAATATGAGCAGTAAATATTCGAGAAAACAAGTCAGGAGCATGAGCTTCAGTTTGCTTAGTCCTGAGCAGGTCAAGAAGGTTAGTGCTGTCAAGGTTGTAACTCCTGAACTTTATGATATAGACGGCTTTCCTGTCGACGGGGGCTTGATGGATCTTAGGCTGGGTGCTATTGATCCTGGTGTAAGATGCCGAACTTGCGGAAAGCGTGTTAAAGAGTGTCCAGGGCATCCTGGAAGTATCGAACTTGCCAGGCCTGTTTTGCATATCAAGTATATTCCTCTTGTTGAGTTGTGTTTGCGAAGCTTTTGTCCGCATTGCGGTAAGTTAACTCTGACTGACGAAAAGCAAAAAGGTATGACTCCTGCAGAGCGAGCCAAAAAAGCGAGAGATGCAAAGAAGTGTCCGCATTGCAACGAGAACATTGACCGCGTTAAACTTGAGAAACCGACAAACTTTTTTGTTGACAAGAAGCGGCTTAACCCTATTGAGGTTAGAGAAAGATTAGTGAACATTCCGGACGAAGAGTTGAAGAAAATTGGCGTTAATACGAAATCGGTGAGGCCTGAGCGGGCGATTATTGCCCTCCTGCTGGTTCCTTCTGTTACTGTCAGGCCATCCATTACCCTCGACACCGGAGAGAGAAGTGAAGACGACCTTACGCACAAATTATCAGACATTATCCGAGCAAACCAGAGGTTGTGGGAAAACCTCAATGCGGGAGCGCCTGAAGTTATCATCGAAGACTTATGGGACTTACTGCAGTATCATGTAACTACTTTCTTTGATAATAATGTTACAAGAATTCCACCAGCAAGGCATAGGTCTGGACAACCGTTGAAGACAATTACCGAGAGAATTAAGGGGAAAGAAGGAAGAATCAGACACAACCTTGCAGGGAAGAGAGTTAACTATTCTGCAAGGTCGGTCGTATCGCCGGATCCTTACCTTAAGATTAATGAAATTGGAGTTCCTGAACAGATTGCCAAAATAATAACGGTCGCGGAATCTGTTACTACGATAAATCTTGAAATCATGAAAGCGTTGGTTTTGAACGGGAACAAATACCCCGGAGCGAATAATGTTATAAGGCCTGATGGGCGCAGAAAAAGAGTTTCCGAGGACTTGAAGGAAGAAATAGCTAATGAACTCCAGCCAGGCTATAAAATCGAGAGACATTTGAGGGATGGAGATATTGTGTTGTTTAACCGACACCCGACGCTGCACAAACAGGGTTTGATGGCCCACTATGTCAAAGTTTTGCCTGGAAGAACGTTCAGAATGAATCCAGCGGCAGCTGCGCCTTATAACGCGGATTTTGATGGAGACGAAATGAACATCCATAGCCCGCAGAATGAGGAAGCTCTTTCGGAGGCTAAAGTTTTACTAGACATAAACAAAAATATAATTTCTTCTAAGAACAATGTCAACCTTGTCGGCACAATCGCTGATGCTGTGACTGGAGCTTATATTCTTGGTAAAACGACTGTTGACAAAAGCAGTGCGGACCAGCTTTTGTATTCTGCTAATGTTGTAAACAGTATAAAGAAGAAAGAAATTTCCGGAACGGAAGTTTTTGCTCAGGTCATTCCAAAAGAAGCCAAGATTAGCATGCCTTCTACGATAACTGGCGAAAAAACATTTGGCGCAGAAGATGGCGAGATGGTTAAATTGCTGGACAGAGAAATGGGAAGAGAGGTTACAGTCGATACTATTAACAAAGCATTTACGCTTGGAACTTCGTATCTTTCCAAGGTGGGCTATACTCTATCGCTTCATGATTTCACTGTTCCTGAGAAGGTCAAGGAAATCACTAAAGAGGTAATTGAAAAGGCTGAGAAGAAAACTCATGAGATAATTGAAGAATACAATTCAGGTAATTTAGAAATTATGCCTGGCAAGACTCCGGAAGAAACTAGGGAGACAAAAATTATGCAGGTTTTGAACGCTGTAAGAACAGATCTTGGGGATGTGGTTAAGGCCAACTTCCCCTCGGAAGCGAATGTGAATATGATGATAAAGTCTGGAAGCGGTGGCGGCATCACAAATATAACTCAGATGGGCTGCAGTGTCGGGCAGCAGGTTTTGTGGAACAGACGAATTAATTTTGGTTACACTGGGAGAACGCTCTCATTCTTTAAGGCTGGAGGATTAAGCCCTGAAGCGCATGGGTTCATCAAATCGCCTTTCATGGACGGGCTGAAACCGAGCGAGTTCTTCTTTGGAGCGATTACTGGCAGGGACAGCCTTATGGATACTGCGCTGAGGACGCCTAAGTCAGGTTATCTTTACAGAAGACTTGTGAGCGCGTTGCAAGACCTGAAGGTTGAGTATGATGGAACTGTAAGAGATGCTTCTGAAAACATTGTTCAGTTTATTTATGGCTACGACGGCAAGGATGTGTCTAAACTCCATCTAAAAGAAGACAAGATCGCTCCTGGAGAGGCGGTTGGAGTTGTGACAGCCCAGTCATTTGGAGAAGCATCTACTCAGATGGTCTTGAACGTTTTCCACCATGCTGGTGTCGCTCAAATGCAGATTACCCTGGGATTGCCGAGACTGATTGAAATCCTTGATGCGCGAAAACAGCCATCTACTCCAATCATGGAAATATATTTGGATAAGGAATTTAATAATGAGAAAGATGCTAGAGTTCTTGCGGAGAAAATAAAGGAAGTAAAGTTGGAAGAAGTTTTATCTGCGATTAACCTTGACTTTGGGAACAAGAAGATTGAAATTGAACTGAATTCCGAGGCTGTGAGAAGGACGCATATCGGTGTGCAAAAAATCGCTGACAAACTTTCTGATAAGAAACTGAAGGTGGATTTAAACGGAAACACAATCATTGTTTCAATTCCTGAATTGGGTTTCAAGGAGATGTACAAGCTTAAGGGCAAGTTAAAAGGGGCTGTGATATCTGGTGTGAAAGGAATTCCTCAAGTGGTTGTTTCAAAGAAAGACAGAGATTTTGTTATTTTGACTAACGGTTCAAACATTAAAGAAGTGATGGAAATCAAGGGCGTGAATCGAGATAAGATATTTTCAAATGATATCCACGACGTGAAGAATGTTTTGGGGATAGAAGCCGCCCGTCAGACAATCATAAATGAAATCAAGAATGTGATTCAAACGCAGGGTCTTGACATTAACGAAACGCATTTGCAGCTTGTTGCTGATGCGATGACTTCGTCTGGAACGGTTAAGGGAGTTACTAGAATGGGCATCATTACTGACAAGGCTTCGATTTTGGCAAGAGCGACATTTGAAACTCCGGATAAACAGTTTGTTAATGCAACTATTAAGGGTTCTGAAGATGAGTTGAATTCTGTCATTGAAAATATTTTACTTAACCAACCGATTCCAGTCGGTACTGGTTTGCCGGGTTTGCTTGTCAAAGTTACTGGTCCTTTGTCGAAAGAACAAAAGAGTGAAAAAAAGTAGTTACCGACGGTGTTTGTTGCTGGACATTTGTGCGATAGATTTATAAACTATTTAATGAAGGGATTATAATAAACATTCTGAAGGATTGCTATGGGTGTGATTGATATGACGGCGATGAGGTACATTAACCTCCTAGACAAGATTTCTAAAGTCAAGACGCGAAAGTGTTTTGTTCATAATAATGTGATTTTCTTTGCTGTGCAAAAGGAATTTGTGTCGAGAGCGAT
>JAHIWJ010000219.1 GCA_018816205.1 Nanobdellota archaeon | reverse complement strand
TAAATAACTCATTTTCCACTGTTTGGCATGGCGCATGTCAAAAAGCTGGTGATTCACGGGTTTAAGAGCTTTGCAAAGAGGACTGAAATTCCGTTTGACAGGGGAATTAATGTGGTAATTGGGCCTAATGGGTCTGGAAAGAGCAACATTTCTGATGCGTTGTGTTTTGTATTGGGGCGATTGTCGGTCAAATCGATGAGAGCTGAAAAGGCAAAGAACCTGATTTTTATGGGGAGCAAGTATATACGGCCCGGGAAAGAAGCGAGTGTTGAATTGTATTTTGATAATGCTGACAGAGCGTTCGCTATCGATAGAGACGAGATTGTGATTCAAAGAATTGTAAGATTGCGAGGACAGAGCATTTACAAAATAAATGGGGAGACGAAGACGCGGGCAGAGATAATTGAAACGCTTGGGCAGGCAGGGATTGATCCGTATGGGTACAATATAATTCTGCAGGGGCAAATTCAGAGCATCGTGAAGATGCACCCGGAGGATAGAAGGAAGATTATCGGAGAAGTTGCGGGGATTTCGGTTTATGAGTGGAGGAAGGAAAAATCTTTGAAGGAGTTGGAAAAGACTGACGCCAGACTTAAGGAGGTTAATACAATCCTGCGGGAAAGAACGGCTTATTTGAACAATCTTGAAAAAGAAAAGGCGCAGGCGCAGAGGTACAAGGATTTGCAGTTAACGGTTAAACGGGCGAAAGCTTCTATCTTAAAGAGAAAGCATGATGACAAAGTTAAGGAGATTGAAGCGCTCGTTAAAACAATAGAACAGAAAATTTCTGTGATTGATAAAAGCAAGGAGAAAGCTGAAAAATCACAAGAGTTACTTGATAAATACTCGGAAAAAGTAAATCAGATAAATAAGCAAATTCGGGACGCGACAGGAGTTGAGCAAGGAAAACTTAGAGAGGAGATTACGAATTTGCGAGCTGAGCTTGAAGGACTCAGAGTTCGAAAAGAAGGATACGAGAACAGGCAGAGAGAGGTTGAAAGAAGGGTTGAAGAGATGACTAAATCTATTCCTGAGCTTGAGAAAGAAATTGCTCATTTACGCGAGGAAAGTCCACTGATGGCCAAGAAAGCCAGTGAATTGAAAAAAAAGAAAGAGGAGATTGCAGAACTTGAGAAGGAGAAAAAAAGGGCGTTTGTTTTGAAATCAGAGCTGATGGCTGTAAAGAACACTGTTGAAGACAGAAAGCGCCAGTTGGCGAGAGTTGAGGCAGATTCTGATTCTCTTCTTGTAAGAATAGAAGAGCTTTCTAAAGATTTTGAGTTTCATACTGAACACGAATGCGGAGAAGCGATTGGGTTTTATAAGAAGCGACTTGCGCAGGAAGAAGATAAAGTTGATGCATGGAGAGAAGATGAACTAAAAAATGAAAAAACGATTTCAGTTGCAGAGGCGGAGGTCGGCCGGAATGAAGAGATAAAGGCAAAAGTTGAGAAGCTTGATGTATGTCCCTTGTGTCAAAGTAAAATGACGCAGGAACATGTGAACCACGTTTTTGGCGAGGCGAATGCTAAGATATCCAAGGCTAAAGGGGGTCTTGATACTTCTAGAGAGAATCTCGAGAGACTAAAAGATTCTGTCTCTGAAGCTATGAAAAAGATTAATGAACTCGAGGGTAAGTTGAGAAATGCAGAAAAAGAGCTGTCGCTGCATAAGAATGTTAATGAGAAGAAAGAGACGTTGAAGAAATATGTCGAAGGAGCCGCAGTCATAAAGAAAGAAATTTTTGATTTAGAACATCGAAAGCAGAGTCTGGAGAGAAAAGCAGAGGAAATTACCAAAGTTGACGAATTGTATGAGAACAAGATTCTTGAGATTGAGGAGATTTCTTCACGAACAGAAGAAGATATTGATACTACGCTGCTGTATAAGGAGAGGGAACTGGAGAAAACTAAGAATATTGTTATGCGGGGCAAGGAGGATCTTTCTGAAGTTATGGTTCGTGTGAAGGAGCTCGGGGAAAGTATAAAGTCAAAGGAGGGGGTGCTCGTGAAAAAGGAGTCTAAGGAGAAAGAGTTGAACGAGAAGTTCCAAAAGATGTTTGCTGAGAGAGATGCTACCCAGACAAAGTATCAGGAAGAGAGCATCGCTTTTACTGAAGTTCAGAATGAAATAAGGCAGGTTGAAGATCAGGTGAATTACTTAAGGGTTGGAAAGGCAAAACTCGACGGAGAAAGGGAAACTGTCGAGATGGATCTTGCCGAGTATCAGGGAGTTGAGCTGCTTCAAGGCAGTATCGCTGCGTTGGATGAAAAGTTGAGAAAAGCGCAATCGGTTCTTGAAACAATCGGCTCGATTAATATGAGGGCGCTGGAGGTTTATGATGAAGTAAAGAAAGAGTATGATGTTGTTAGAGAGAAAGTTGATACGCTTGACAAGGAGAAGAATGAAATATTGAAGATTATCGAAGAGATTGATAAGAAAAAGAAGAAAGTCTTTATGAAGACGTTTACCGCGATAAATAATCTGTTCAGTGAGAATTTTGCGCGTTTGTCGACGAAGGGCGGGGCAGCTTACCTTGAGTTCGAGAATAAAGAAGATATGTTTGAAGGCGGAATTGATATTGTCGTAAAACTTGCGAGAGGAAAATATTTTGACGTGACTTCGCTTTCTGGCGGAGAGCAAACTTTGGTTGCGCTGTCGTTGCTATTTGCAATTCAAGAATACAAACCTTATCAGTTTTACATTCTGGATGAGATTGATGCGGCGCTTGATAAAAGAAATTCTGAGAGGCTTGCGGCTTTGTTGAAAAGATATATGAAGTCAGGACAGTATATTGTTGTTACGCATAATGATGCTATCATCCTTGATGCAAACATTCTCTATGGGGTTTCGATGCATGAGGGGGTATCAAAAATTTTAAGTTTGCGTGTGAATACTGATGAGGAGATGAAAAATGCATAGGAACTTATTTGTTGGGCACTTTGGAGCGATTGTCGCGCTTATAGCTGTTATCTTTTTCTTCGGCGGTTTTTATTTTGATGTTTTAGTCAGGAATACGATATGGACGGTATTTTTCTTCGGATTTGGTATAATCAATCTGTGGAACTCGAAGAGAACTGGACGATTTCGTTATGTTGTTACCGGCACTGTCTTTTTGTTAGCAACAGTTGTGGGTTTTTTCAATACTTTCTTTTTTGATAGTATTCCCTGGAGTGCAATCTGGCTTATCTCGGTAATTTTGTTCGTGCTTGCTGTGCCTATCGCTTCCTTGTTGAGAAGCGTCGGGCTTGGTAGAAACAAAGAAGAAAACACTTAAAAATTACCTTATGTTAATATTATGATGAAAAAGAAGGCGTCAAAGAGGAGAAGTTCTGCTAAAAAAGAGATTATTGTCACAGAGAATGTCTGTGATAGGTTTTGCGAGAACAGGGTTTTGTGTTGGATCTCTAGGATTATTGCTATTTTGTATATTGTTTTTATCAGTCTGTTTGCGTTAGATGCTTTTAGCGGCAGCGGTAATTTTTGGGAGGTGTTTGTTGGATTTTTGATACATCTTATCCCTTCAGCTATCCTTGTTATTTTGTTGGTGGTGGCCTGGAAACATGAGATGGTCGGAGGATGGCTTTATCTAATTTTGGGAGTCATTTTCACCATATTTTATGATACTTATGAAAGTGTGATAACTTTCTTTGTTTTGTCGGGACCTTTATTTTTCATTGGGGTGCTTTTCTTGATTAGTGCTATGAAAGATTCTAAGAGCTAAGATATTTAGCACAACAATCTTTATTAAAGAGATAGTTGATGGCTTCTTATGGGATTTGAACCAAACGATATAAAGCCTCCGAGAGATTTACCTGGCGTACTTTCTCCTGGGCCTTATGGCCATAGGTATACTGAAACGTTCGGCAAAACAGAGTATGAGGTCGTTGCACAAAGAATAGTTTTTGAATCTCAAGGATGGAATCAATGGGTTGGGGTCTCGGATAGATTATTGTCTGCTGCTCTTAATGATGGCAGGAGTATTAGTCCAGACGATGCTTTGAAAGTGACTAGATCTTATTTAAGGGATTATGGTCGAGGCAGGATTCTTAGAGCGGAGCAGGGATGATTATAGGCTTACGGAAGCAGCAATAGAAAGGTTGGTTGAAAGATTCCCTGCTCAGAAGAGATAAACTATTTAGAGCTTTTAACCTCTGTGACTTTTATCTTGAATACGAGTGTTTTGCCTGCAAGAGGGTGATTGAGGTCTATTGTAATATCTTTATCGTCTACGCCGGTTATCTTTGCGGGAATCTGATGTCCCTGCTGTGAGCGAAGCATTAAAATTAGTCCTGGTTTGGGTTCTTGGCCTGCGGGTAATTTTGTTTTTGGTAATTTTTGAATGAGTTTTGGATTGTGGCTGCCGTAGGCGTCTTCGGGTTTGATTTTAATTTCTTTTTCTTCGCCAACTTTCATCCCAAGAACTGCTTGGTCAAAACCCCTGACTACTTCTGAGTTCCCTGCGGTGAAAGTTAATGGGTGGGAATGATCGCCGTGGCTTGTAGAATCAAAAATCTCGCCAGACTCGAACCTTCCTTCGTACTCGACTGTTACGGTATCGCCTTTTTTTACAGTAGGCATGATAAACTCAATAAATGTGATTATTTAATGTTTTTGGTCGAGTGGAGTTGTAGAAACACTTTTAAATTGGGCTATTGAAGAGATTAGATGATTAATCCGGAAACAAGACCTGAGCGTTTCTTTGAAAGAGACATTGTGGTTTATCGTGCTAAACGGGGAAGGGTTTC
>JAHIWJ010000218.1 GCA_018816205.1 Nanobdellota archaeon | reverse complement strand
AATGCTGTGACGTAAAAAAAGCAATGCTTTTTGAGGAAATGGAAACTCGCTGGTTTGAGCTAGAAAATGCTCCGGCCAATTTTAAACCCGCCCACTGCCCCTGCTATCAGCGATGAGAGCGGAGGGGAGTGGGCGGAGTAGAGTCAACAATTAAACCAAAAAGGAGAAAATCATGATTTTAAATTTAACGCAACATAAAGCCTCTCCGCCACAAGAGGCACAGGGAGTAGTAGATGTTACAAGGCTTGAGTCAGTTATTGCTGACTCATTGACGTTCAGTCACATCCCAGCAGAGAAGGATGTAACTGAACAGGCCAACAGACTGGCCGATTTGGCGGCGGGAACTGGTTGTTCCACCGCCATGATAGGGGGGCCTTGTTTTTAATGGGACCCTTAATAAAAGCCCTGGAAAAGAAGGGCATAGAGGCAATCTATGCCTTTTCAAAAAGAATACTACTAGAGGAAAAAGACGGAAAGAAAATTTCCATTTTCCAGCACGAAGGTTTTGTTAAGCCAACTGGGGGAGAATGGAAGAGGGCAGAAAAAATCTGCCCAGTGGATGAAAAAAAATGTGACTGGCATTATGGGAAATTATTCCCGCAATGTAAACCATCCTGTGAAAAGTTTCCAGCAGAAAGATGTGCTCTGTTGGAAAAAAATGAAGATGGTAATGCAGCATTTGAGAAAAAGCAAGCTCAAATGTTGCAAAAAAATTACAATGGGGGTGGTAAACCCATCCCAGAAGAAAGTGAGATGAGGCTCAGGGGTACAATGACCTCTGAGTAAAAAATATTCGGTTGAAAGCTGTTTAGGGAGAGTTAATCACAACCGCCCTGGCTAACCCCAGGGCTCCTCCCTTCCCCGCACATCCGCCCACTACCCCCATAATTGATAGGAAATCCATTCACTGAATTTTCGTCACTCATCACATCACCTCCTTAGCCTTTTTATCAGGGGCAGGAAGAAGTTTTTGATTATCCTTAACAAGTTCCTTCAATAAAAGTAGCGCGTCTTCATCCCCATCAATAAAAGCTCTATTCATAAAATATTCATACATACGAAGACATGATCTATTAGTAATTATCCTTTTATCTTGTGCTCTGAGAAGCGCCATAGAAGATTCAAAAGACGCTTCTGCATTTGGCCCCCTATAACATCCCCTGATTGTTATTTGCTGATGAGTTTTAGCAGCAAGGATAACCTCTCTCATTTCTACGAGTAGAGGAAATCCTTTAGCCTCATCAAGATCCCGCACGAGATAAAATGCAATGAATTTTTCAATTCCTGATTCAACAATATCCGGCGCATATTTTACGGCAGAGACAAAATTATATTTTGGATTTAATTTAACTTCGCTTACAATCTTGTCAGGAGTTAAATACTTCCCGCTTATAGGTTTATCCGGCGGAATGATTGTCTTGATTAGCTTGGTTAAGGAAGCCACTTTATTTTCCCTGAAAATTTTTTCTCTCTCTGCGCTTACTCCGTGAAATGAAAAGCAATCCGATGGTGAATATGGATAATTTCCAGTCGATAACCCAAGACCAGTAACCAATTCGTAAAGATTGAGTCCTTTATTCTTCGTTACTGCAAGTTGAATCATAAATTACCTCCAAATCAATAGTTTCAACATGATCAATAAGTCTATCGAGAATTTTTCTAATAGATTCAATATATCTGGCAATAGTTTCTTGTAACTCAGGTTGACTTAAATGAAATCCCTTAAGCAATCTCGCTGCCTCCAGGATACAATTTTCCCCCTCACTTAACTTTCGCAAGGCTTTGGATTGCTTTTGTTCCATGTCAAAAGAAGCTAACACTTCCTCTTTTTGAGCTAGTCTTTTTGCAATATCAGCTACGCTTTGTTGATATTGAGAAAGTTCCTCTCCTGACTTTTGTTTAGAAGTCTTCAATTTCTCCTTAAGCGTGTTCACTTCCGTCTTGAGCTGCTCATAATCTTCCGGTATCACATCGATGCGCTTTTCGACTTCAACTTTAACTTCTTCCCTGATCACCTGTGGCTGTGCTACCTTGGCTTTCAGCTCTTCAATCTGCCGGTTCAACTCTTCAAATTTTTCCTGTTGCCGAATGATGCAGGCATCGTCGGCAGATTTAGTGCGAATCACCTGATCATTTTCTTTTCTTAAGCGGGTGCGATCTGCTTCCAGGGAAGCGATTTGATCTTTAAGTTTTGCGGCTTCAGCTT
>JAHIWJ010000019.1 GCA_018816205.1 Nanobdellota archaeon | reverse complement strand
CGATAACTTTACTTTATCTCCTTCTCTCAGAAGCTCCCCGCGGCCCAGAGGGTTAGCGTGATATTTTGCGAGCGAAACGAGCCAACATTAAACAAAAAGTCTTAAAAACCCCGCCGTCGAGCGAAGCGAAGATGGTCAGGGGTTTCTAACCACCCCAATAAACTTAAAAACCCCCCTTTTCTCAAGCATTCATGCCAAGAACAAAGAAAGAAGCAACCGAAGAAAAAACAACCAAAAAGAAAACTATAAAAAAAGTAACAAAGAAAACAGTAAGAAAGGCAGAAGAAAAGTCAACAACAGAAAAAGAAGACAAGTTAGCAAAGCTAAAAGCAAAGGCAGAAGCCCTCGCGGCAGGAATAGAAACTAAAGAAATCGATGTTTCCAAGGAAATCAAAAAAGAGCAAAAGCCGGGCGCACTCGCTCCAATTGAAGACTATCTAAAAAGCTCGATGCACCTTGGAACGAGAGCAATCACTCCGGACATGCGCCCATATGTTTACAAGCGCCGTGCTGATTCACTAGCTGTTTTCAACACTGAACTTTTAGACGACAAATTAAAAGAGGGCGTAGAATATCTCGCTCAATATCCCCCTGAAGAAATTGTCGTAGTCTGTAAGAGGGACGCTGGCGAAAAAGCAGCAAGACTATTCTCAAAAGTAACAGGCATAACTGTCTTCGTTAAAAATTACCCCGCCGGAATATTAACAAATCCAAATCTAGACACCTTCATGGAAAAAGAACTACTCTTAATCTGCGACCCCTGGACAGACAAAGCCGCACTTGCAGACGCAAAAAGAATCAAGATGCCCGTCATGGCAATTTGCGACACAAACAACTACACAATGAACATTGACAAAATCATTCCGGGAAACAACAAATCTGCAAAATCGCTCGGCTTCATTTTTTACCTCCTTGCTAAAAACTACGTCAAGCTAAGAAAAATAGACGCAGAAATGCCAGAAATTTCTGAATGGGTAGAAAACTGGGACACTTTGACGCCTCCTAAATAATCACCAGAAAAACTCTTTTCTTTTTAACATTTCTGTAATATGTTCATAAAAAGACTTTCTAACACCATCATCAATTCCAGGAACCCATGTGCTAGAGGAATACATGACAGATATAAGCCCAAGGCTATAAACCATTGTCTTAACAATCTCTTTATCACCAGTTCTTTCAACATACTTATCTAAGAATAACTGTCCCAATTTCCTAAAGTAATCATTTTTGTATTTGTGATAATTCAAAAGATACTGAGAAACCCAAAAGCCAACATCAAAACCAGGCTCGCCCCAAGGCATTCTAGAGTAATCCACAACAAACATCTCTCCACCCTCTTTAAAAAACACATTGGCTCCCCAAAAGTCCCCATGCAGTGATCTAACCCTTTAAGGGACATGCAACCCCGATGTCTTCTCCCTTGACGATGTCGGATTTTTTGTCCACACCGCGACAGGGCGATCTTTGAAGTAATGCATGTTTTCCAACATCAAAGACAAAAATTCACCTTGTTTTTCTGGAGGGATTATCGGATTTGATTCATCAATGCTATGCAAAAGCATTAACATATACTCTTGATGCCCAATAACATTTCTTATGTTATCATTATAAACAGCAGTCAGTTGCTTTTCATCGCTGCTCGGATGTTTTATTTTATGAATTGCCGAAATATAATCGACTATCTTTTCGATCTCGTAAACATCCTCTTGATCAATTTCGGTTTTATTCTTCTTTTCATCCAAAATGGTCAAATAACTTTTTCCTTCACCCCCATACTCTTGTATCTGAAAAATTTGAGTGTCTTCGCTCAATTCAGGAAGAAACTCCATTTTTTCATTTTTCAAGATTACTCCCAGGGATTTAGGAGAAAGTCCGGCCCTAT
The DNA here is from genome assembly GCA_018816205.1 of Nanobdellota archaeon. GTDB lineage: Archaea > Nanobdellota > Nanobdellia > Pacearchaeales > GW2011-AR1 > UBA73. The sequence continues at coordinate 3,723 of JAHIWJ010000019.1, read as the reverse complement.
TTGCCATAGAATGGCTCAAAAGCAGGGATGCAACTTTTCTTTCAGGGAATTCAAAACCAAGGTCATGAGACTTTATCTGCTTAAGAAAATATTTTTCACCTTCCTCAGTAACAAGCTTGTATCCATTAGAATGATAACCAGAACCAACTAGAATCATATCCTTGACCTTAACTTCTTTTCCAAGCTTCTCTGAAAGAACCCTTGATATTTCTTCTTTGTCCATAATTTTAGTTAACCGAAAGACTTTTAAAACTTTCTCGTAGCGACTCTTTATGCAAGCACATGTATTAAGACACGGTTTGACAGAATACAAGCAAGGGATAGTCGACCTAGGGGAAGCTAACGATCTAACCCCTGAAGGAATAGCCGTAGTCAGAGCAACAGCAGGAGACCTTGCACAGCACGTTTTAAGAAACAGGGGAAAAGCTGTAAAAATACGCTCATCAAGATATGGAAGAACACTCTACACAGCAAAAATCGCAAGTGAAGAATTATCAAGATCTGGGGTTGAAATTCCAGAGGGCATTGTTGAAGACTCACGTTTAAACGAGGTAGAGAACTTTGAGTGGGATCTATTTTATCCTTTAGTATCTGGCGGAAAAATCTTTTATGATGGGGGCGAATTAGAAATCGACTCGGCAGTAACCAACCCAGAAAGATTAATCATACCCCTTTACTTTAGGCAAGACAGGCATCTTCACTTACCTGAAAGAGCAAGGAGGCTGCTTCCTCCTTCAGTTATTGCCAGAATTGAATCTTTTGAGCCATATCAGTCTACTTTAAAGAGATTCAGAGCAGTTCTTGCAGACCTTAATGGGCCTGAAACACATCTTCTAGTTGGTCATGAAGGTTACACCGGGGAATTTGTAAAAGCATTTTCTGGAAGAAGTGATACGTATCTTGATAGAGGAAAATATTTTACCCTTGAAAGATTAAATGGTGCGTGGGCGCCAGTTTCTGCACAAGGCGGAGCAATTCAAGTAAGGCAAACCGTCTGAAATCCCCCGCAACATTTAAATACCAATTTTTTCTAAGCAAACTACACAAAATGTTAACTTTAATGAGTGCCTTAATGTTAACGTCGGTAAGTTCCGAATTCACAATCGTAACTACAAAACCGGCTCTTGCATATTAAGGTATGAGGTATGCAAGCGTTGAGTAGTAATTCTAAACCTATAAACTTTAATAAACGGAGGAGCAGAGCAAACGTTAGGATCAAGATTCTTTGGAAATCTTATAATTCAAAAAATCAGGAGAAATCCAGTTGATCCTGCTGGGGGCTGCTGCTATCTGGTTTGCAATTAGACATGCAAGTCTTTTTTGTTTCGTAAGAAATGAAGGGCGAACTGCTCAGTAACACGTAGCTAACCTGCCCTAACATCGGAGATAACGTCGGGAAACTGACTCTAATATTCGATAGGAGATGGTGACTGGAATGTCCTATCTCTCAAGCTAGGATGGGGCTGCGGCTGATTAGCTTGTTGGCGGGGTAATGGCCCACCAAGGCTTCGATCAGTAAGGGCTCTTAGCGGAGAAGCCCTGAGAGGGAATCTGAGACACTATTCCCAGCCCTACGGGGTGCAGCAGTCGGGAAACTTTTGCAATACACGAAAGTGTGACAGAGCAAGCCAGAGTGCGTTTCTATAATTGAAACGCTTTTGCCGGATGTAAAAAGTCTGGCGAATAAGGACTGGGTAAGACTGGTGCCAGCCGCCGCGGTAATACCAGCGGTCCAAGTAGCAGCCGCGTTTATTGGGTCTAAAACATCCGTAGCTTGTTTCGTAAGTCTCATGTGAAATCTGGCCTCTTAAGGGTCAGGCGGGCATGAGATACTGCATTGCTAGAGACCGGGAGACGTAAAGAGTACAGTTAGGGTAGCGGTAAAATGCGTTGATCCTTACTGGACTAACGACAGCGAAGGCACTTTACGAGAACGGATCTGACAGTGAGGGATGAAGGCTAGGGTCGCAAAACGGATTAGATACCCGTGTAGTCCTAGCAGTAAACACTGCACACTAAACATTGGTACCTCCTCGAGAGGTATCAGTGCTGTAGAGAAGTCGGAGAGTGTGCTACCTGGGAAGTATAGTCGCAAGACCGAAACTTAAAGGAATAGGCGGCGGGATACTACAACCAGTGACGCGTGCGGTTAGACTAATAGCTGCACGACAGCCGACGATAGAATCGCGTCGGAGTCTTATCAATTATGCCAATAAATTGGTAAGGGAAAAAATCTGGCTATATGCGGGAACGTCTCGTTAGGCGTTTAGTAGGCTACCATCCTCGCAAGAAGATGGCGAACCCTAAAAATCTAAACGATAGAGAAAATCCGCAGGGAAGACTAGAAAAGTAAAGTTTAAACAAGGAAGAAAGTTCGAAATTTTATGACAGAACAAAGAACCATCGGAGAAATGTCCCTAATGGAGATAGGTGATAGGCTGAGATACTTGGAAGTACATAAAAGGGCAGTAGACTCAGAATACAGGGATTTTGCTAATAAAATTCTAGGTACTGGAGGAGACTTTTCAAATGTTCATTGGGGTTACATTGGTACCTTAGAAAAAATAGGTACCGAGATAGCTGCCCTAAATGGAGAACTAAGGAATAGAGATTCAGCTTCAAACAATTAATTTTCTAGAACCCTCAGAGACTACATGCCAGACACAATTTAATCAACGAAAACTATTTAAGTGTTAAATTCATGGTAATGTTACTAAACTCCATGGGGATAGGAAACTAACCCCATGCTTTTAATTTTATCATGAAAAGAATCGCCATTTACATTGATGGCAGTAATTTTTATTTTTCCTTAAAGAAGAAATTTACTACCAAGATAGATGTTGAAAAGTTTTGCAAAAAATTAGCTGGTGAAAATGATTTAGTAAAAATTAATTACTATATTGCATCAGTTGATAGCGAGAGAAATCCGAAGTTGTTCGCAATTCAACAACGTTTCATTGCAAAGTTGAGAAGTATAAAGAACCTAAACATTGTCTTCGGCAGACTCGAAAAAAGAAAACAAGACGGAAATGTCTATTTTGTTGAAAAAGCAACAGATGTAAATTTAGCGCTTGATCTTGTTTTAGATGCTCAAGCAAATCTTTATGACGAAGCATTTATCGTTTCTAATGATGGAGATTTCTCTGGGGCAGTCAAGGCAGCAGTTGAGCGATTTGAGAAGAAAATCATTTATGTTGCAATAGGCAACAGCAAAATGATTTCATATCATCTGAAAACTGTTGCAACTAAAACTATCCTAATAAACAGCGGTTTCGTTGAAGAAGTTAAATTGTAAAGATATAGTCCGATCTGTATGGAGACATACAGCGATTAATAGAAGTATTAATCCCAAAATTATTTTATAATTTTGTGTAACACAAATGTCAATTAGATTCTACACCGTGAACCTCACCAGGATCGACAGCAGAATGAAGGTCAGTCTGAAGGGCTTACCTGACACGCTGAGAGGAGATGCATGGCCAACGTCAGCCTGTGTCGTGAGATGATCTGTTAAATCAGGTAACAGGCGAGACCCGTATGTACATTTGCAAGAACAATGTATAGACTGCCTTGGCAACAAGGAGGAAGGTGCGGGCTACGTTAGGTGAGTACATCCCGAATACCCTGGGCTACACGCGCGCGGCAATGCTGCATTCAAAGGGCTGCGACCCCGAGAGGGGAAGCTAATCTCATAAACTGCAGCTTAGTTCAGATTGAGGCTTG
>JAHIWJ010000217.1 GCA_018816205.1 Nanobdellota archaeon | reverse complement strand
GTGAGTGAATTTTTTTTGTCCACGTTAAGAAAATTCAAGCGTAGTCCCTATAACTTTATTTAGTTCGTTCCTAACTTCATTTTTTACTTGTTCAATTAGTTTGTATTTTCCAGCGACTTCTTTTTGTTTTTCCAAATCAAACTCCCCATTTTCATCTACTGGGATTTTTATACTTATCTTTTCAATATGGGCTTTCTTTAATCTTTTATTTCCTTCTCCAACAGAATAGTTTGGCAGTTCGTTATCTAAAAGATATTTTAAGAATTCGTAATCTAATTTATCCTTGAATTCTTCCTTTAATGTTAATAATCCACAATGGCAAGTTAGACTAAACTTTCCTTTTCTATAAAACACTCTTCCAGCATATCCGTCAATAGTCCAAGTTAAACCTTCGACATTATGGTCAAAGGTGTTTATCTTAGCTATTTCTCCGTTATTTTTTGTTTGTCCTGAATACACGGAATAGTTACCCTTGTGAGTTGAGAAATATTTATGATTATATTTTGCACTACCGAGAATTATGTTAAATATTTTGGGGATTGCGACCTCTTTAAACTCAACTTCTTCGATGTCACTAACAGAACTAACTTGTTGTATAAGCTCATTTATATCTCCAGAAAAACCATTGAGCATAGAAGAAAATTCAGAAATTTTAACTCTATTTTCCTCTTCAATTACGCCCAATTCTTCTTTCTCTTTTCTGTTCCATAATCTATCAATTACCCAATTATTCTCGGGTTTGAATTCTTCAACAGAAACTATCTTGCATCTTTTAGAAGTTGTTCTGAATGAATTTTTAGAACCCTTAAACTGATTGAATAAATCAACTGCTTCATTTAAATCATTTTTCTCAGGTTCTTCAAATCTCCGAACATCCAAGGTTTCTCCAATACTGCTTACTAAATAAGAAAAGACTGGATGTGTTTGAGTGTCTGTTTGTCTATTTTTCTTTTTCAAAATTAAGATATACGTTTTTTTAATCGTTGTAAAAAAAGTTTTAGTCGGTAGGGAAATTACGCCCTCAATAAAACATTCGTCTTTAATAAATTTTCTTAAATTTCTGTCATTTATCCTGTTCAAGATTCCATCGGGGATTACAACAAATGCTTTTCCATTTGGTTTTAATGCTCTTATAATCCATTCCATAAATAAACCTTCAACACCCATAGCATTTATTTTATAATGGCTTTCCAATCCCCCCTTAACAATTTCTTCTTTTAGATTACTGCTCCCCGTTGTAACATAGGGTGGATTTGTTAGTATCCAGTCATACTCTTCGGTTATAGAGTCTGCTAATGTCCCAAGAATAGAATTAGTTTTAAGTGTGAAGCTTTCGTTGAATAATCTTGAAAATTGCTCTGTTAAATTCGGATGTTTTTTAATCAAATCAGACAAGTAAATAAGCATGTTTGCTTTTGCTAAAATTATAGTCTTTTGTTCTTCTGTATCAAAACCCTTATCGAAACCTCTTATTGTTATTCTTTGATTAATCTCTCCTTCACGGACATTATAGAACCTTTCGGGGTTTGTTGCTATAATCTCTAATGGAAATTTGCCTACACCGCAAGCGGGGTCGCATATTTTATCGCCCTCTTTTACATCGGTCATCTTTACGATTGCTCTCACAACCTTTAAGGGTGTGAAAAATTGCCCCCAGTTCTTCTTACTAATACTTTCTTTCATAAAACTTTCAAATAATCTGCTTTTGAATTCTCTATCAATATTATTTAATTTTTTATAATCTTTAAATCTAAACAGAACTCTTTTGAAAACCGTGCTATATCCCATAACTGCTTTTTGGTCTTTGCTTACAAAAATAGTTCCATTAATTATCGTAGTCTTATCAACTGGATTTTCTTTAAACAAATCTTTAATTTTTGGTCTTATGAATTTTGCATATTTCTCTAAAACTTCTTCGTCGGTATTGTTATCATATTTTTTAATCAAATCATCAAAACTATAATCTCCCCTCAGAACCCCCAAGTCGCTTAGATACTTAAAGATGAATAACTCAACAAAAGTATATAAGCAATTTTCGGGTGTCGCTCCGCTTACCATCCAAATATCTTGCCACACTTGTCTTGCCAACTCTGTCGGATTAATTAGCTCAATAGGTTTCAATACCGAATTCTCTTCTGTTATGGCGTCATTTATTTTTTTAATTAGTTCAATAGTTTCGTTGTTTGCTGAATTAAAAACATTTCTTATTTCTTCACCAGTCTCATCTTTGATGACTTCACCATTCAATGCGTTAATCCACAACGTCTCTTTTGTGTCTGTAACGATAAGAAGTTTGGTTAATCTTTTTGCAACACTTAATTCTTGATTAACCGCCTTTTCTTTCTGCCTTTTTGTCTTGAATTCAGACGGTCTCTTGTTCTCAATTACTGCCACAACATGATAACCACGCATTATAATTCCATCAACTTTTTTCTTTTCAATTTCGCCATAATCAATATTTCTTAGAATGCCATTTTCCTTTAGGGCTTTAATTGTTGTAGCCCCTATGTTATAAAACTTCCAATCCCCCATCGTTTGAGGATTTTCCAATAAATTTCTTTGCAGTAACTCTTCACTCATGTTATTACTACCCGAATACACTTTAAATTGTTTACTATTAACTGGGTAGGAGCAACTTTTTTTGTAAGTCTTCATTCTCTCGCCTCTTTCTCTACGATAAATTCTCCTTTAATTCCCAACTCTAAAATTTCCTGAATAACGACACAGATGTTATGGCAAAGTATTTTCAAAAGTAATTCATTAACTTGTGCCGTCGGTGTTTTGCTTCTTAAATTGTCTTTGAACTTTGTTTTAATCATGTGAAAAGTTGTTTCTGCGTTGCTTCTTTTATGATAATGTTCTAAAAACTCATCATGTTTGTATAAGAAATAATGATACATTTTTTTCCAGACAGCACAACCGCCACGCTTTCCAGTTACATTTTTCTTAAAAGGAATAAATGGCGTTGCCCCGACTTCCTCAATTACCTTAAAGTTTTCTCTTCCGTTGTATGCTTTGTCTCCGCTAACTTCGTTCATGTTAAATATTTCTGCGGTCTTTCTAACTAACTCCGCTAATTGTGGGCTGTCGTTTTCTGTGCCTTCGGTTATCTTAACTCCTGTTACGATATTTGTTTTTACACCAGAGCATAAATGGGCTTTAATCCAAATTCTATTTTTTCTTTCCTTGCCCCATTTGTAATCAAACCATCGGGCAAATCTCGAAGTAGAAAAGCCAGAACTATCAACTGCAAAATCAATATCAACTTCTCTTAACGGAGTTGAACTAATCGCTATTAACTCTTTAAGAATTTGCGTTAAATCTTCTCGGTTCATAAAATAACAAATGTTAGCGTAGGTGCAAGTAGTTTCTACTAAGCCCATTTCTTTCGCTATTTTCAAATCAGACATAAAACGCCTCAATGAAAATGTAGAATAAACTTTGAGAGCCGAAGCGAAAATCATGTCGCCTATTGGCAACTGCGGTCTTCCAAATTCGTAAGCTGGTTGTTCGACACCACCGCACAAATCTTTTAACAATTTCATAAAGATTATTTTTTCATTTGTCTGTGCTGTGTCGTATGCCTTCCAATCTTGCGAATAAGTTACCCTCACGCCTTTCGTTGTGGTTATCTTTCCTTCTTCGTCAATCTGTTTCTTAATGTAAAATTCAACTGCGTAAATATGCTTACATTTCTTTTGGCGTAGAGAACAATCAGGGCAAGAGCAGATAGGGTTTTCTCGGTCAAGTCTTACCTTATACGCCCTAAAAGAAGTTTGAGAACCAACAACCCAAAAGTCGTTTTTCTTTGCTATTCTTCCTCTTTCAAAGATTAGCTTTCCTCGTTCTTCTCTTGACATTTCTCTTAATGATTTTGTTTGTTGTTCCATTGTCTTATTACCTTACTACTTTAAAGCATTACTACTATATAAATATCTGTATACTGCATTATATATTTATTTAAATACTACTTTATTTTCTTATTACCATGCCCGAAAAAATAACAAAAAGTTTCCGAGTTGAGCCGAAACTCTGGACAGAGGTGAAGGTTTATTGTGCTGGACACAATCTTGATTTATCCTCTTTCCTTGAAGACGCTTTAAAGGAAAAACTAAAGAAACAGAAATAAATTTGTGTGATGGAGAATATATAATGAAGAGTTTAATTGAACTTGACAAAAATCAGAGAGGATGTGCTGGAGAATACCTTGTTTGTGGCGAGATGAACAAAAGAGGAATAATTGCATCTTTGACAATAAAAAATACTAAGGGCATAGACATTCTCGGAACTAATGCCGATGCTTCTAAATCGGTGGGGATACAAGTAAAAAGCACTATTCATGAAAGAAAAAGTTATCCTCATTGGGTTCTTGGAGAGAAAAGTGAAACATATCATAGTGATACTCTTTTTTACGTTTTTGTTTTATTGAAGGAAGGAACGGAAAGACCTGATTTTTATATTGTCCCAAGTAAAGAGGTTGCAAACCATACTAAAACAACTCATGACTCATGGATGGAAAAAGGTAGAGCAAAGGGGATAGAACATAACTCTAAAATGAGAATCTTTTATGACAAGGATAAGAAATGGCTTGAAAAGTGGAATTTGTTAGGGTTATGACTTTTTTAACAAACGTTATTTATTTAACAAAGCTGATTAGGCGGCGAGAAGGTGGTTCAACAAGGCCATCCTTACATAGAGGCCATTCCTGACCTGTCTAAAGTAAGCTATTCTTGGGTCGGATTGTTCGAGTTCTACCGGCAGATCGACCTCTTCAACATGAGGCAAAGGATGCAACACTCTTGAGTCCGGTTTTATCAATGAGAGATTCTCTTTGGTGATTACATACTTTCCTTTGGCATTTTCGTACTCTTTGGGAAGCATTCTTTCTTTTTGGATTCGTGTCATGTAAACGATGTCTACTTCGGGCAAGACTTTATTAAGATCTGTTTCTTCTTCGAATCTGATTGCGTGAGTCTTTAGATATTCTTTTATGTCTTCACGCATCTTGAGATTTTCTGGAGAAACAAAAATTATCTGGATATCATTAAATTTGCCGAGTAAATAACAAAGAGAACGTACGGTTCTTCCGTAGGTTAGGTCTCCAATCATCGCAATTTTTAGGCCGTCTACTTTCTTGCATTCTTTGTAAATGGTATAAAGATCTAATAGGGCCTGTGTTGGATGCTGCCCCCCACCGTCCCCAGCATTTATTATTGGAACCGGACTGATGGCTGCTGCTCTTGCTGCGGCGCCTTCTTCGAAATGCCTCATTACAATTGCATCAGCATATGAGGCCACTGTCCTTGTGGTGTCTTCAATTGATTCTCCCTTCACCGCCGAGGAAAACTCTTTTGCATTCTCAGTGGTTAGAACTCTACCGCCAAGGCGCATCATGGCAGATTCGAAACTTAGCCTAGTTCGCGTACTGGGTTCATAAAAAATTGTAGCAAGTATCTTTCCCTTCAGCGGTTTTTTGTCGGATTTTTGAAGTTCGTCTGCTTCGTGAAAAAGTTCGAAAATCACTTCCGAGGAAAGTTGTTGTGTCTCAACAAGATGTTTTAATTTTTCCATTAAAATAAGACTACTTAAGAGGCCTATTTAATTATGATTGGACTGAAAAAATCATTTTCTGGCAATCAAAAGAATTAAAAGAGAGGATTCGTTATATGTTTTTCTTCTATTGCTCTGCTTG
>JAHIWJ010000216.1 GCA_018816205.1 Nanobdellota archaeon | reverse complement strand
TAGTATGAGACAAAAAGAATTGGGCTGGCATGTCGCGTTGTATAATCTTAAACGGACAATTAAAACTTCAAACGAAAAAGAGATTCAGCTTTTTTTATTTTTCAAAATTGAAATGGTTTCATTTGGGACAACGCCGTTATTTTTTCACAACTCTCTCCTCGCTAAAATCACTTCCCTTTCTACTTCTTCAAAAACTTCTCAACTTCTCTAATTATCAACTCGAAATCTTTCAAACCATCCTTAATCGAATAAAACGCCCTTTTATCGTCAATCGCTCCATACTTATGAACCAGGATATTTCTAAACCCCTTTATCTCTCTTATGACCTTTATAATCTTTTCATCAAAGATTTTCCCTTTCCATAGGTTATCAATTATATTATCTTCTACATCAGGAACACCCAACCTTAAATCAGAATTAATTATGTTGCATATATTTATTATCGACTCGATGACAAATTCTATTTTCTTATACAACCCGTCTTTCACAAGCCCCAGCTCTTTGAATTCTCCAAATTCGGAAGGCATATTGTTTTCAACTATCTCTAACGAGTCCGCAATATCAGAAAGATGCTTCTCGATTTCCCTAACTCTCAGACTTTTTCTGATCATCTGCAACAGGCCTCATCTCAATATAATCATAGTAATATTTCTTAAAATCCTCAAAAGCTTTAATTGTTTCGTAAGCAATATCATAAACAAAACTCAAATCTTCAGCATACAGAACCTTTCCTTTCAAAACCTCTTTTCTGATGTACAAGGGTAGGTCTTGGAAGATATGAACATCAAATCTTTCGTCCTCGCTGACGCTCACCCTAAACTTAAATCTTTCATTTTTATCACCGTCAAAATAAACAGCCAAATCGTAATCAGAGTCCTTTCTCGCTTTCTTCTCCGCCCGCGAACCAAACAAAATCACAAACCTCACTCTATTAAAACCATGTACATTCTTTAGCTTTCCCATAAATCGTTTTAGTTCTTTGTCCATCGTCAGAAGACACGATGAATGTTTAAATAACTTCCTAGAACAACCCTACTCCCCCCAATCTCTTCTTGTCTCAAAACAACTTCGTCTGTTCACCAGCCCTCTTCAATCGATGCAACTTATCAAGGTTCTTCACAACTCTTTCTTAGTCCTTTTCCCTAGCTTCCCTCAACCTCTCCAAAATAACCCGCCCCTCCTTTGTCTTCTCCAGTCTTTCATAAAAACTATTTGCCTTTTCAAATACAGCATTGATAAAAGCGGTTTGTTCAGCCTTCCACTTCTTCCTTGGAACAGACTTGACATGCTCGGCCCATCTTTCTACAAATTCCATGTGAGATTTATCCCTAGTCATTTTAATCTCTCTTTCTTTATTTTTCTTTTAATTTCTTCTATAAAATTTTCATTGATATCTCCTTCATATATCTTCCTAAGATGTCTGGCATCTTCTAAATCCTTCGGACTTTTTAACAATTCTTCTTTGAAAGCAATGTTCATTTCAATACTTGAAAACCAAATGTCCAAGCCCGTAAACGGTATTTTCTTTCTGGTTTTCAACTGTAGCTCATCCAGTTCGTCTTTTGCAAATTTTACTTCCATCTCCGGTGGGAGGAGCGTTCCTTCTCGGACATATCTTACTCCATCGCCTTTTTCAAGATATTCATAGATGTCTTTTACTTTTGTAGACTGCATACAGTGAAATCCTGCTTTGTCCAGCTCTTGATGAAAATTATTAAATTTCTCAAAATCTACTCTTTCAATTATCATGTCAATATCTTCGGTTGCCCTGAACCTGCCATGTGAAATCGCCACATAACCAGAGACAACTATATATTTAACATGCTTCTCAGCAATTCTGCAAAAATCTTCTGCGAATTCATCTAAAACGCTTCTGTCGCTTATGCCTCTCTCCATTAATTTATTCACAGGATATGTCTATAAATAACTTCCTAAAACAACTTAGTCTGTTCACCAGCCCTCTTCAATCGATGCAACTTATCAAGGTTCTTCACAACTCTTTCCTCGGAAAAATCATGCTCTCCAACGAGAATGGAAATAATCTTATCCTCATTCAGCTTCGGAAATTTTATCTTAAAATCGTGGACATTCGGTCTCTTGAATATTTCAAAAACGTCCTGCCAGTTAAACTCAAGCTGATGCTCCACATCCCTGAATATCTCAACAGGATATTTCCTCTGTTTAACCAAAGCCAAAGCTTTCTTCGGCCCAATTCCTCTTATCCCGCCAGGGTTAAAATCCGTCCCAACCAAAATCGCCAGACAAATGAACTGATCCGCATCAATCCCCAGCTCATTCAAAACTCTCTCATACTCAATAACTTCCGGTCGAATCTCAACATATCCGGAAACCGTCTTGCGCTTCCGCGCCAAAGTCAAGTTCTGAATTAACTTCCTTCCCCCGACGACCAAAGCATCATAATCCTGCGAAGCAACCGCAAACGCCTCGCCATCCTTCACTAAATGCGCCGCCTGCATCTCTCCCTCCCCAGGCGCCTGCACAACTTCAATCCCCATCGCCTCAAGTAATTCTTTACTTTCCTCAACCATTCGCGGTTCCAACTTAACAAAACCCCGAGCATACCTTCCCATCGCCTCAACATCCTCTTCCTCTTTTGCCTTCTCGTATTTATCCGCCGACATAATCTTCGCCTCCTGCCGAATCTCATGCGTTCTGTTCTTCAAAATATTATACTCTCCATCAAAGACATAAACCAACTTTATGCCTTCAGAAAGTAGCGCAACATTTCTGTAAAACAACCCGGACAGATGAGAAGTAATCCTCTTCTTATTGTCCATCAACGGCGTCCCATCCGGCTGCCTAATCGAGCTCAAAAACTGATAAATCGCATTATAAGCATCAACAGCAACTACCTTGTCTTTCAACTCCTCAAAAGTGATTTCCCGTCTGGAAATCAACTCGCCTATTTGCAAACCCATTACATACGGAGGAATGCCCGATTAATAAAATTATCCAAACAACAGCCTTATAACCTCCCCCGCGTTAATCCATTTATGGGGATGGGATACTGGACCTCAGCAATGAAAGCAATCAAGGACGCAGATATTGTCCTATTTGTCCTAGACGCCCGCATGCCCGAGTTTTCAAGAAACAGAGATCTGGAAAGCAAACTCGAAGAATCAAATAAGGAATTCCTTTTGGTTTTCAATAAAATAGACCTTATCTCAAAAGAAGCGCTAGAAAAACTCAAAAGCCAAAACAAAGATGCTTTTTTTGTATCAAGCGATAAAAACATTGACATAAACCGACTCCGACTCGCACTACAAATAAAAGCTAAAAAATCCCATTATGAAAAATTAGAAATCGGAATCGTCGGTTATCCAAATGTTGGAAAAAGTGCGCTCACAAACGTGCTCTCCCGTAGCGCAAAAACCCAAGTTTCCTCAAAAGCAGGCACCACCAAAGGAAACCAATGGGCAAGTTCAAACCAGTTCAGAATAGTTGACTCTCCAGGAGTAATCCCTTTCGAAGACGACGAAGCCAAACTCGGAATCCTCGGAGCAAAAAATCCTGAAAAACTAAAAAACCCTGAACTCGTTGCAACCGAGATAATAAAAATTTTCTTAAATCTTAATCCAGAAAAACTAGAACAGTTTTACGCATTTAAAATTAAGGAAGTGGATGAATATGAAGTAATGCTGCAAATCGGCTGCGCCAAGAAACTGTTAAAAAAAGGCGGACTCGTAGAAGAAAACAGAACTTCAATGATGATTATCCGGGACTGGCAAACAGGTAAATTAAAGCTTTAGTCATCAGTCAACCAGCCCAAAAAACAACTCAAAAAAATCATCCACAAACCCTTCGGCAGCTTCGCATCCTTAAACCTCGCCTTGATTTCAGTCTCCCGTTCAGGATCTTTCAAATCAATTCCTCTAGACCTCTTTAACTCCCAGATTTCCTCACAAATAGAATATCTTTTCTCCAAAGTTCAACTATCTCACTGTCAAGCCCATCTATCTCTTCCCTTAGCTTCTCAATCTTTTTCATCTTAGAACCCTACTTCTTCCCCATCTTCACGCCGAGTTCTTCAAGCCTCTTCGCATGCGCCTGCATCAACTGCTCAGTCACCTGTGCCATTCGGATTAATTCATTCCTTTCATTGATCAAAGTTGACAAAGCACCTTTGTGGTAGCCGATTTCCTCTTCAGCAGGCATGTCTGAAGACTTTTTCTTTTCTGCCATTAACTAAACTAACAGCCTATATTAATAAAACTAATGAATTACCCAGCACACATTTCAGAGAACACCGTTGGAACACAAATTGGGTTTTGTAGCATCCCGTTATTCAACTGCACCACAGTCATGCAGTCATGCGGGAAACGCACATTCGGTTCATTTGAGCGCCAATCAGCTTCAAAACACCCAAGCCCGCAAGAATATTGGCTGCAAAACTGGAATATATCGCATCCATCTTCATCAACCGGCTCATTCTGCATCGAGTCAGGGCAGGAGTCGTCTTCATTGCATACGCCATCGCCGTCATCATCCTCGCAGGGCTTATTCACAAACTCACAATATATTTCATCTCCCAACGACACAAAGATATTCTGAACAGTCCTAAGAACAAGCACACCCACAGGATTACCATCTTTGTCGACGCAGGAAGCGTTTACAAACTGGAACCCGGAAGCATCTTGTTCTTCAACTCTCGCCACCCCCGTCATATTCCCAATGAGAAGATTAAATGTGGCATATCCGAGAGAGTCGGTCTGAGCAGATACAGGGTCAACCTCTCCAGGCATAACATCAGCAGTGAAGTTCCATCCTTCATGTCCTTCACCGTCTACAACTTTCCTGACAGTAAGCGTAGCCTTACACAAACTAGCTTGAATAGACTGTAACTCATCTCCGAGTATACTAAGGTCTTCGTAATATGCGTCGTCGCTGGAAATCGCTTTCATACTGTCTGTGTTAGGAGCATCACCCAAGCCCAGCGTGACAATCCTTATACCATCCAGTTTGATTGCATTTGCATCTTCTACTGCCCAGGCAACAGCCACCACTTCGCTTGCAGGCAGGGAAATATCCCCGATTCTATTCGGATGCCCGTCAGAAGCTAGAATGTATAAATCTGGATAATCTGGCCGATTGTCAAATTGTTCATGTGCCTCTTCAAGAGCGTCTTCCCAATTCGTCGCTCCCCCGCTAACAACAGAATCAATCGCCCCCTTGATTGCAGAAATATTGCTTGTATAATCCAATATAAGATGCCCGGTATCATCAAAATCAACAACAGCCGCCTGTGACGGAGAGTTAACTAAAACAGAGTCGACAAAATCCTTAAATGCATCTTTCATATCATTCAATTTGTCATTACTAATACTGCCAGAACTGTCCATAATAAATATCACATCAAGTCCACAGGACAAATTAAGTTCAGGGTTTATTACAGTGCAAAAACTTGGCTCGCCTTCACATACCCAACCATCCTCAATTTCACATGTTGAAGAACATCCGTCCCCACAGTGTGTGTCGTCATCATCACACTCCTCATCGCCAACAATTAGTCCGTCCCCGCATATTTCAGAGCAGGTAGATGGTTCGCCATGACAGTGCCAGCCAGTTTCAATTAAACAACTGCCGCTGCATCCATCGCCTGACTGTGTATCGCCATCATCGCATTGTTCAGGTGCATCAATTTCTCCATCCCCGCACACCGCACTGGACTGTACAACAATAGCGTCTTCCAATGTGTATGTATTGCTTCCATCTCCGCTGCATGAACTCCCCTGATACGCCCTAACTGACAAATCATATGTTCCAAGACTCCCGGGAGCCGAAATTACAAAAGACTCTGTATATGTTCCATCAGATGTATGGTCAGGAGTATTTACACAAGTCCAACTGCCGCCCTCAATGCGATATCGTGTCGATCGCCAGTTGTCATCAGATCCAGACCCTGATGTGTGCACTGTCACAGCAACCGTCACCGGGCCGCTTGGTCCAACGATAGTGCTTGTGCCGCCATCAACAGTCACATTAAGAATATTCCTCCCGTCGGTAAAACTACCACTCGCCTTTGTGGACCCATCACTCAATTCAACTTCATAAAATCCAACAATCCCGTCGAGATCATAGCGGTATAACACATCCCCTTCAGAATCAGAAAACACAAAACCATCCAAAAACCTTGCATGGCACGATGGTGCGTCACACGACTCAACCGACCCATCTGGGCGCGTGATTGAAATTTCTATCTCGCTGTTAGGTGCAAAGCCGCTTCCATAAACATACACAATTGCTCCAGGCTCATAGTCGGACTGTTCATCTCCGTTAGCATCAGCAGTCCACAGAACCGCCGCAGACGCAAAAGCGCTTAAGGCAGTCAACATAACCACCGCTAAGAAAATAAAACCCCCTCTTTTTATCAATCCTCGGCCCATTCACATTTCCATACCATCCACTATAAAAAGAAAATTAAGGTCAAAAAGAAATATTATAATATTATATTTCTCAGAGGCAGTGTTTAAGTACCACCCAAGTCCGATTAATCTGGCCGAGAACCTTCCAGTTATTTGACTTCTCTAAAGAACAACTCAAAAAAATCCTCGACAAAACCCTTCGGCAGCTCCGCCCCAGCAAAACCTTCCTTTATCTCTTCCTCTCGTTCAGCGTCCTTTAAGGGCAGCCCATTATCTCTTTTTAATTTCCAGATTTCCTCACAGAGGACATATCTTTCTTCCACTAGTTTGATAATTTTCTCATCCAGCTCATCAATTTTTTCCCTTAACTCATAAATCTTCTTCATTTCTCGCTTAGTTTTTGTTCATTAATAAACTTATCATGCAGTGTTGCATAATTCGAAAATAATTCCTTATCAATCAACTGTTAGTTACCAACCGCCATTTTTTCTTCAGCATACCTTTTAATTATCTGGTATGCCCAGAATTTTCTGTGCGCTTCAGCGCACATTTGGCACATTTGGTCTACAAGATGTGAACGAACTCGTTCACCATAAATCCTTTTTACAGCGGAAAAGATTC
>JAHIWJ010000215.1 GCA_018816205.1 Nanobdellota archaeon | reverse complement strand
CTTAAGTGGAAGTTTCTTAACGATTCCTTTTTTTGTGCAGAAAATTAGGAAGCCTTGTTCAAAGTTCTTGATGTTTCTAACGTCGACGATTTCTTCTTCCCTTAAACTGAAGAGGTTTGCGAGAGCGCGGCCTTTACTCTGCCTGCTGGCATCAGGAACGTCGTTTGCTTTAAGCCAGAACACGCGCCCACGAGTAGTGAAGAATAGTAAAGTATCATGGGTTGAGCAGGTCAATAGGTGAACGACGAAATCTTCGTCCTTGAGATCTGTGCCGATTGAACCGGTGCCGCCGCGTTTTTGTTCCTTGTAAAGTTTGACGTCGACTCGTTTGATGTAACCTGTTTTTGTGATTGTCACAACTACGTCTTTCTTTTCGATGAGGTCTTTTTCAGAGAGTTCTTCGACTCTCTTTAGAATTTTTGTCCTTCTGCTATCTCCATATTCTTTCTTGATGTCTGAGACTTCTTTCTTGATTACCCTTAGGATTTCCTGCTCACTGCCCAATAATTTCTTCAGGTATTCAATTGTTTCCTTGAGTTTTTTCTCCTCGTCTTTGAGTTTTTGGGATTCCAGAGAAGTTAATTGCTGCAGTCTTGTTTCAAGGACAGCTTTTGCCTGACGGGTGGTGAGACTGAATTTGTGCATTAAACCTTCGTGGGCTTCTGCAGCGTTCTTGCTTTTTTTAATGAAGTCAACTATTTTGTCGATTTGGTTTAGAGCAATGAGCAAACCAAGCACGATTTCAAGTCTGTCTTCTGCTTTTTTTAGTTCGAATTTGCTTCTTTTTGTGACAATTTTTACCCTGTATTTGACATATTCTTCGATTATGTCTTTTAGATTGAGGGTTTTGGGTTGTTTTCCGACGAGAGCGATTATGTTTGCGTCGAAGTTTGACTGCATCTTTGTTAGTTTGTAGAGTTTGTTTATTGTGTATTTTGGAGTTACTCCTTTTTTCAATTCGATTACGATTCTGACTTTGCCTTTTGAGGACTCGTCTCTCAAGTCGGCGATGTCTGGAAGTTTCTTTTCGGTTACCAGTCGAGCGATGTCTTTTACTAACTCTGCTTTGTTGACCATGTAGGGAATTTCTGTTACGATAATTGATTCTTTTCCTTTGTGCTCTTCGGTTGTGTGGGACGCGCGCATGACGACTCGGCCTTTTCCGGTTTTGTACATTTCTTTTATGCCGGGGCCTGAAGCTACGCCGCCGGTTGGGAAATCTGGGCCGGTTACAATCTCAGCTAACTCTTCTACGGTTATTTTTGGTTTGTTGATGTATTCGATTATTGCATCACACAGCTCTGTCAGGTTATGCGGCGGAATGTTTGTTGCCATTCCGACGGCGATTCCGGTTGCACCGTTTAATAGAAGGTTTGGAAGTTTTGCCGGCAGGGTTTCTGGTTCTTTTAGGGTGTTGTCGAAATTAGGCGTCATGTTAACAGTCTCTTTGTCTAAGTCTCCGAGAAGGTCTGAGGAGATTTTGCTTAATTTGGCTTCGGTGTAACGCATTGCTGCGGCAGAGTCGCCGTCCATGCTTCCGAAGTTTCCCTGGCCGTGAACTAGAGGATAGCGCAATGAGAAAGTCTGTGCGAGTCTGACCATTGCGCCATAGACTGCTGAGTCGCCGTGCGGGTGGTATTTACCAATGACGTCTCCAACGACTCTTGCTGATTTGACTGTTGCTTTAGTGTGGTCTGCGCCGAGGACTTGCATTGCATAGAGAATTCTTCTTTGAACTGGTTTGAGACCGTCTTCAACTGAGGGCAAGGCACGGTCGACGATTACTGACATGGCATAGTCAATGTAGGATTTTTCCATTTCTTCAACGATTTCTGCTCCGAGAATTCCTGGTTCATTTCCGATTTGGTCTTTTGTTCTTCTCCTGCTTTCTTCTTCGACCATTTCTTCTTCAATTTTTGATTCGTCTATTTCTTTTGGCGTCATTTTATCCTAGTTTTTTTACCTCGCTTATTTTTATCACTATTGCACCCTTACAAGGATGTTTTTTGTTTTCTTCTATTGATTTAACTAAATCATAATATTCTCCTTTTTCATGATACTCAGCAGAGCCGTCGATTCGATATCCATTCCAATCCTTGTCCCAAACAGCTAGGCTTACCCTTGGATTTTTTTGTATGTTCTCGACAGTTGTTTTCATGTAGTTGTTGGTGATAATTATTTTTTCATTTTCTATTTTAACGCAGGCCACCGCGATAACATGGGGTTTATTCCCTTCCTTCACAGTTGCTACTGCTACGGGATTTTCTTCAATTATCTTTTTTATTTCTTCTTCCATGTTAGATGTCCACGTTAGCTTCGTGGGCGCGTTCAGCTATGAACTGCCTGCGAGACTCAACGTCGTCTCCCATTAATTTTGAAAATGTTTCGTCTGCTTTTACAGCGTCTTCGATTGTGACTTTTTTTAGCAGGCGGGTCTTTGGATTCATGGTTGTTTCCCAGAGCTGGTCTGGGTTCATCTCTCCAAGACCTTTAAATCTCTGGACGTTTACGTTTTGTCCGAGTTTTGAAATCATTTTTTTTAGTTCGTCATCTGAATAAACATAATGAATGCTTTTCTTTCTAACCCTATAAAGGGGAGACACTGCGATGAAAATGTTACCGTTTTCAATTAATTTGGGCATGAAGCGGAAGAAAAACGTAAGCAATAAGGTTGTGATGTGTGCGCCGTCAACGTCTGCATCGGTCATAATTATAATTTTTGAGTACCTTAATTTTTCAGGTTCGAAAGTTTCGCCGACTCCGGTGCCAATGGCAGTTATTAGATTTGCGATTTCCTCGCTTGAGAGCGCTTTTACAGGATTTGCTTTTTCAACATTCAGGATTTTACCTTTCAATGGAAGGATTGCCTGGAACTCTTTGTTACGGCCCTGCTTTGCGGAGCCGCCTGCTGAATCTCCCTCGACAATGAACATCTCTGTCTCTTCGGATTTTTTCTTTGAACAGTCTGCTAATTTTCCAGGCAAGCCTCCAACTGAGAATGCTGATTTTCTTCTTATTAGGTCTTTTGCTTTTTTTGCGGCGTTTCGCGCTTTTTGAGATTCTAAGGATTTCGTGACTATTCTTCTTGCGATAGTTGGATTTTCTTCGAAGAACTCCTGAAGGGAAGCCATTGAGACGCTGTCAACAATGCCTTTTATTTCGCTGTTTCCAAGCTTAGTTTTTGTCTGGCCTTCGAACTGAGGCTCCGGAACCTTTACTGAGATAATTGCAGTAAGGCCTTCACGAACGTCGTCGCCTGTTAGGTTTCCGTCCTTGGACATTTTATTTTTATT
>JAHIWJ010000214.1 GCA_018816205.1 Nanobdellota archaeon | reverse complement strand
TGGGTTTTATCACAGTTGAAGTTGCAAACAACTATGTGAAAAATCAGGACAAGCATCACGGAACTGTCTGGAAAATCGAAGACTGATGATCCGACGTCGTGGAAGCATCGCTTTTTGCGAAGCAAAAAGTTGCCGAAGGCAACCCTTTAGGGCGAGGAGGATGTCACTTCTATCTCACGATAACTTTACTTTATCTTTGTCTAGAAACATTTAAATAGTGTATATACCTTTGTATATACGAAATGGAACAAAAGGGAATTGAAAAAAATTTCGAGAAGCTTGCGAAGCAGCTCGAGGGTCTAAGCAAAGAGATTGAAAAATTTGTTCCTTATGCAATAATCAAGGAAACTGTGGCTTTCGGAAATTCTTCTCATATCGTGTTATCTAAGAGTTTTTTGGATAAGCGCGTTGGGGTGATTATTCTTGGGGAAGGAGGGGCGGACAGATGATTTTTCTAAATGAAAGGAGGTTTTCAGCATGATATTCTCAATTAGTGAATATTTAGGTTTTTCTGACGAAGAGATCTTAAAGGTTTTCAAAGAGGAAGATATTGAGATCGCTGCAGTAAGAGAACCCTATGAATTTCAGAACGCGCTTTTTGTTCAAAGAAACTAAGAATCTTTTTGTTTTTATTTTTGTTATTTATTATAGAAAGAATTATAACAAAATGAACATAGTTTAAATTATGACTAATGTTATAATAGTTCATGGAACTGGAGGAAGTCCCGAGGGAAACTGGTTTCCTTGGTTGAAGTCTGAGCTTGAGAAGTTAAACTGTAAGGTTTTTGTTCCCAAGTTTCCAACTCCTGAGAACCAGTCCATAGATAGTTGGTTGGATGTTTTCAAGGATTATCAAAGATATCTCGATAAAGATGCGATTGTGGTAGGACATAGTCTTGGACCTTTATTTTTGTTGGGTGTACTCGAGAAGTTAAAGGAACCGATTAAGGCTGCTTTTTTTGTCGCAGGGTTCACAGGATATCTTGACAGATCTGAATTTGATGTGTTAAACATGTCTTTTGTTACACAAAGATTTGATTGGTACAAAATAAAAGCAAATTGTAAAAAGTTCTATGTTATTAACTCGCGCGATGATCCTTACGTCTCTATTGTTGAGGGCCAGGAGATTGCCCGTAATCTGGATGCTGAATTGGATGTGCTTGAGGATGCAGGGCATATCAACGCAGAATCTGGGTACACTTCCTTTCCCTTGTTGCTAGAGAAAATAAAGAAAGAGTTATGATTTATCTGTGAATTCTGTGTAGTGGCATTTGCCGCAGTAGAGGCGGGTTTTATGATCTGCTAGAAAGTTTCCTGGGCCGCATCTTGGGCAGGTTTTTTTCTTTTTGGTTGCACCGGAATAATGGGAATATTTTTTACTTGTGGGTTTATTCTTGTGGGGCTTTTTTCCTTTGCCGTCTTTTGATGATCCGCCTTTTACTGTTGCCATTTTATGCTGCTTTTTTCTTCTCCTTTTTCTTTGGTTCGATTCTTTCCTTGTCTTCTAGGGTGTTGTAGACTGATGCTTCTAGGATAAATTCGTTTGTTCCGAATTTGCTTGCGATTTTGTTTATCACAACGTTCTCTACCTTTGTTTTGAATTTATCTGCCAGTGTTTGTTTTGATTTTTCTAGGCCGGGGTTGCTTTCAGAAGAGAGTTTTACTTTTACTTCGGTTCTGTTCAAAAGACTGTTTTTTGATTCTGTGATTATTTCCATTATGTTTTAATCGCGTATTCTCCTTTTTCGTTTATTTTAAGTTTTTTGGCTATTTCAGATTCTTGTGGATTTGTGATGAAGATTCTTCCTTTGAAAGCATCGCTTGCTTCTTCTGAACCGCATTTTGGACATTTTGCTCCTGAGAAGATGGTTTTGCATTTTTTGCAGGCTTTTTGTTTAGGCATTATTTCTTGCCCCCTTTTGTTTTTTTATCTGATTTTTTTGCGGCTTTTTTTGCTGTCGATTCTTTTTTCTTTTTGTCTTCTTCCAGCCATTGTAATTTTCCTAAGCCTGCTTGTCTCATAGTCATGCCGATTTTTGGCATTCCCGCTTTGTAGCTGATGGCTACGACTCGTGCTAGACAGTCGTCGCCTTTGCCCAGCGACCTTTTGGATGATTTTCCGGATAAAGTGCCTGTTTTACTTAAGGAGACGTAGTCCTCCATTGTTTGAGAGATGTGAATCATTCCCCTTGCTGGGCCGACCTGCATGAATGCTCCGAAGTTAGTTATTTCTGAGATTGTGCCATAGACTAGTTCATGAAGTTCTGGTTTCCAAGCAAGGATTTTGAATTTGGAATTATAATACGCTGCTCCATCTCCAGGGATTATGACGCCTTCGTCGATTTCACCTATTCCTAAAACTGCGACGACATAGCCGAATTCTTTTGTGACTGAGTCGACAAAGTTTTCGTTGAGCTGTTTTTCTATGGCTTCTTGCGTAGGTAGGCCAAAATGTTTTGGCTCAACTCTGACGTGGTCTTCAACATCCAATATGTAGAACATTTTACTCCTTGTTAGTTTTTTGAGAGGAAATTGGTTTTTAAAGTTTACTGAAACGTACATTGTAAAGTTAGCGGTTGGTGAATTGGGTAAAAACTAAGACTTCTTAACTTACTACTTCCAAGAAGTCAGAAGATAATTTAAAGTTGGGTTTCTGTTTTTTAACATGAAAGACCTAAAGAACAAAGTAAAAGAGTTTTTTGATGTTCTGAACTCAATAGAAGAAAAGGAAAAGCAATTTAGCAAAGCGGAAGATGAGTTGAACCATCTGAAAATTCAGAAAGCAAAACTACAAGCCGAAATAGAGTCTGAATTGTAAAATGGAAAAAGTAAAATGTTGTAAATGCAGAAAAGAAATAAACTTGAAAAAAGCTGTTGAAGGATACAACACTTTCTTTTGTAGTAAGAAATGTTACAAAATTTATGATAAAGAAGCAGACAAAGAGTTAGAACGGGGATTAAAGGAAATAGGATTTTAGAAATTCGGAAACCGAACGGTTTAAAAACTTCGGATACCTAATTTTTCTATGAAGATTTTAGAAGCATTTGATAAAGAGGTTAAAGGAAAGAAATATTATCGTTACAGGATAAATTTGCCGAAGAATGTCGTTGAAGAATCTAAGTTAAAGGGCAAAAAGTTAAAGGCGACAACGCAGAAAGAGAAGATAATCATTGAGAGAGAATAAATCTTATTGTTTCTTAGGTAACCAAATTTTTTGATGATGATTTCCGCAAAGTTTATATAGTAGTATGTATTCTCCAAAGTGTAAAAATGGCAACCGAAATGAAAACAATCAAGATTCCAGAGCAGGAGTTTGAAAGAGTGAAGGAAGCGAGGCAACTACTTGCCATGAATGGAATAGGTAGCTTAACTGCTGAAACGCAAAAAGTCGTAAAAAACGAAATTAAAGATTTTGACAAAATGACTCTCGGCATTATTATCGGCATCGGAGCAACATTGCTCATACAGGAACTCTCAAAGTGAAACTAAAATGAACATAACATCTTTACAAACAATGGGCGGAATGAGGAAGTTAGATTTAACATTCGGTTCTTTAGGTAATATGACTTCTCCACGTCATGCAATTACGACGACGAACTTAAATCATTCGGAAGTGCCAGACTACAAAACTAATTTTTATGAAATTCTTTTAGGGAGTATTGATTATTTGCATGACCAAGACAAATATAATAAGTTTGTTGCCAAATCTAAAAAAATAGTGCAGAAATATCCAAACAAAAAAATAATTTTAAGCGTCAGGGGTATTGCAAGCAGAAAAATAACATCTGCGGATTTCAGGTTGTTATGTGAAGCCCAAGCAGATATAGGATTAAGTCCGATAAGATTATTTTTTCGGCATAATTTACACAAAGAATTTAGTCAGCTGTTAAACTGGGCGATAAATAAATTCGGCTCTGATTACGAGTATGTTCTTGACCATAACACTAACTTAAAGGACTTTGTTAATCTGTATCTTGATGCTCTCACAAAAAAACATCAGACGGTCTATTTTATCAACAGAATACCGACAAAAAACAATAAAGATAAATTTGTTTTCATACAGGGTAGAACGAATGACGGAATGTTGAGGTGGATTTCTTTATTGAACAAAAAAGCAAGTGGCGGGTCGTTGAATCCGCTTTATTACTATTGGTTAGGATATGATGTTACAGGATTTAATACACGGTTGGGCTTTTATCAGGTTCCACCGACGGCTTTAGAAGTGATTAAAGGATTCAAATATGTTCTCGCATCAACTTGCTCTAACGACCCATGCGTGATTGTTCCGACAAATACCCTCGCTCAAAGCATTCACGATTATGGATTACAAAGAAAAGACAGCGTTCCTTGTTCTGCATTCAGCATAGTTGAACTGAACACGAATTATGAAAACTTCGCCAGAATAACAAACCCCCAAATCATTCTCTCAGAAATACAAAACGAGATAGCAGTCTTTAATTCTCTTTGAATGCACAAATAAAGGAAACTGCGTTCATTTTCAAAGAACTGTCAAATAGCTCGTCTATTCTTGTGCCGTATCTTTTCCATTTCTCTTTCTGATAATGATTGCATTCTGGATTTTTGCATTTGCATTTTTTTGTTTTTTCCCATTCTTTTACAAAAACACTTAATTCTCTAAATAGTTCGTTATATTTTAGATTCCATAATTCCTGAAATTGAAGTTGTGAAGTCATTTGTCCAATAGTTGTAATTTATTTGAAAAGAGCCAAGCGTGAACTATCTCTTTGAGTAATTTTGATTCTCCGAGATTATATTTTTCTAATGCTTTTTCCCAGAGTTCCCAATCGTCATTATCAAGGTATGCTACTATTCTTTGTTCAGATGGCATTCTTTTCCTCTTAAAGTGTGCTACTTTAATGTATAAAGGTGTGTCACTTTTAAATCTTTGGTAACGTATATATTCGGATACCGAAATGTTTATATAGTTCGGATACCGAAGAGATATATGGAAAACAAAATAACCTGCCCTCATTGTAAGAGCAAAGAAACAATCAAATGGTGCAAGAGAAAAACTGAGAACAGAGGAGAGATACAACGGTATAAATGCAAATCATGTAATTCTTGTTTTGCCTTAGACGATGGCTTTTTCCGAATGAGAAATACACCAACTAAAATAACTCAAAGCGTGGATTTATTTTATAGAGGAGTAAGCACAAGAAAAGTCCAAGAACATTTAGCTATCTTTCATCCACATAACGCCTCGCAAATGAGCGTCTATAATTGGGTAGTCAAATATTCTAAGATGATAAGCAAATTCACTAACAAGTTAAAAGTTAATGTTGGAGGAGAGGCACAGATTGACGAGATTGAATTTCATAGAAGAAAATCACATAAAGCTAAACTCGGAGTAGAGAAGAACTTTTTTATTGACAGCATAGACCCAGAAACAAAGTTTATGATTTCCTCAGAGTATTCTAAAACAAGAGGTAGCCAGAACATCAAAGCGGTAGTCAAGAGAATAAAAGAAAGGACAGACAACCAAATTCAGATGGCTACAACTGACGGCTGGAATGCTTACGGAAAAGTGATTAAGAAGGTCTGGGGTTATAACAAACAACTAAAGAGATACAATGTTTTTCACAATAAAGTTATCGTTTCGGAAAAAGACGAGACGTTTAATTATCCGATTGAAAGATTGCATAACAACGTAAGAGCAAGAACAAAAGTCCTGCGTGGCTTTCATGGTTCTATCAATTCGGCAAACGCCATAATGAAAGGTTGGGAGATTTATTACAACTTCATAACAAAGCACCAGCAAATTAAATGCTGTCCTTATGAATTGGCTATTCCTGAATTGGCTTTAATTTTGGAGAACGAAAAAAATAGATGGTTGGGATTAATTAAACTTTCAACACAAAACATATAAAAATGAAGAACAACAAGATATTTTATAGAGAAAAGATGGCGACAGAACATAAAATTA
Source organism: Nanobdellota archaeon (assembly GCA_018816205.1). GTDB lineage: Archaea > Nanobdellota > Nanobdellia > Pacearchaeales > GW2011-AR1 > UBA73. Next base: position 1,948 of record JAHIWJ010000214.1, on the reverse strand, counting down.
TTTGTGGTGATTGTATTGAGGAATTGAGAAAATTAGAAGCTGAAAGTGTGGATTTGGTTTTAACCGACCCGCCGTTTAACATTGGCAAAGATTATGGAAAATATAAAGACAGATTAAAGAAAGAGAATTATATTGATTGGTGTGAGAAATGGTTAGAAGAATGTGTAAGAGTTCTGAAAGATGGCGGAGCATTGTATTTGTTTAATTATCCAGAAAACAACGCCTATCTTATGCCTTTTCTCGATGATAAATTAACCTTTAAACGTTGGATGACTTGGCATTATCCAGTTAATACTGGGATGTCGCCGACTAATTTTACAAGAAGCCAACACTCAATTTTATTTTATGTCAAAGGAGATAAACCAAAGACATTCAATAAAGATGAAATTGCAGAGCCATATAGAAATCCAAACGACAAAAGAATTTTAGAGAGATTAAAGAATGGGAGCAAAGGAAAAACGCCCTATGATGTTTTTCAGTTCAACCTTGTTAAAAATGTAAGCAAAGAAAAAACCGCTCATCCTTGCCAATTACCGCCCGACCTGATTAAGATATTTGTTAAAGCAAGTTCTAAGAAAGGCGATTTAGTTCTTGACCCCTTCGGAGGAAGTTTCACAACTTCGGCGGTTGCGAAAGAATTAGACAGACACAGCATAAGCATAGAAATAAATCCAGAGTTTTGTAAGATAGGAAAAGAGAGATTAGGTAAAACTTCGCCGTTGAAAGATTTCGTTTAAATTTTTTTGAACCAATTAAGTCCCTTTTACTTTACAATGTACTGAAACGTTAAACCTTATAAATAATGGAATTTTAGGGGTTTTAGCCCAGATGGCACACAGAACTGACGTTCTTGCACCATCTGAAACATAGAAGCCCAGATGGCACAATGGCACTGCGCCTGCCTCGAGAAGCAAAAACTTTTTAGAAAAAAGTTTTCCGCTGGCTTTCAAAAACTACAATAGTAAAGTTGTACGCACAAGATATCGAGTGAGCAGGTTTCCTTCGGGATCTCCAGGTTCGATTCCTGGTCTGGGCGGTCAACCTTAGCGTTAACTTATTGACATAAATATCGGAGTTTGCATCTTGGGAATTATGAGAAGGGAAGTTAGGCATTAAAGCTGTTTTGAGAATTTAACTCGTGGAGTTAAGGTAATCTCGAGTATAGCTGAATCTTTAGTTTAAAATATATTTTCTGCGATAGAAATCTTTTTATAACTTCTAAATTTGTAAAACTCATGCGGAAAGAGATTACTTGGGGATTATTTTTTGTATTTTCTATCTTTATATTGGCCATTTTATCAGCTACTGTATCGAGTAAAAATATTAATTGTGGAGAAGATTTTAATTGTTTCTTACAAAATGCACCAAACTGCGTAACGAGCAGTGTTCAGTCTACAACTTCAATAGACTTATTCGGAATGAAGATAATCACAAGAACATTATTGAAGATAAGGCCTTACAAAAATAAATGCGAATTGTATGTTAATAATAAGTATATCGCTGTTAAACTCACTGACGAGTTAAAGAATAGTCTACAATCTGAAGGTTATACTGATAAAGAGATTATTCGAGTAGAAAGAAAGGCCACTGCGGAAGCCAGAGAAAATAAAGGCGTTGCTATCTGTCGATTTGATGCAGCCGAACTAACAACCCTTTTAGCAAACTGGGGGAACGGTGCTTTTTCATCTGATGACTTCAATTCTGCAGAATGTAAGGGAAAGCTAGCTAAAAAATAATGAGTTACGCCCTGGCCCCTTCCTGTAATTCTTTGGTTACCTCTCTAAGTAACTGAAGTTATTCAAAAAAGCAACACCCACAACTCAAAAAGTTTCTGTTTACTCGTGTGGACATTATCCCTACATTTTTTAATAATGGATAAATTTATAAATATGTAGGTATAAAGTAAACTATGGTTCACATAAAGAAAAGAACAGTTTCTGGGAAGGGG
>JAHIWJ010000213.1 GCA_018816205.1 Nanobdellota archaeon | reverse complement strand
GGTGTTTGCTGCTGGAGATGTTGCGGACAAACCGTTTAAGCAAGCGATTACTGGTGTCGCGGAAGGATGCACTGCGGCTCATTCGGCTTATGAATATATACTGGAACATCCATAATGTTCAATAGATTTTTAAAGAATAGTTATTATTTATAGGGATGAAAGTTTTCGCAAAGAGAGGGCTGTCTCCTGTTGTAGCGACGGCATTATTGGTTTCAATCACGCTTATTTTGGCAGTCATAATATTTTTCTGGGCAAGGGAATTTATTGGCGAGAGTATAAACAAGGCAGGAAGCGCGATTGAAAATTCGTGTGAGCTTGTAGATTACGCTGTTGAAGCCAGGGGCGGACAACTTTTTGTTACTAACATGGGAACGGTTCCAATCTATGCCCTGGAAATGAGAGTTAGCGGTTTAGGCGAAGTTAAATCTATTGGTAAAACCGGTGCGACTATCGCTAATGGGCAGAGTGCTAACTGGACGTTGCCGAGCCAAGCGACCATCGGAGATGTGATTATCACTGTCCCCATCCTTCTTGGAGAAACAACTACGGAGCAGGTCGCACATGTGTGTGATGCAGACTATGGAAGAGAAACTACTTATCTCAATTGAACGCTCAAATAGAAGGGGGCTGTCTCCTGTTGTAGCCACCATTGGCCTTATATTGATTACTGTTGCTGCTGTCGGGCTCATAGCAGGGATAGTGGTTCCGCTTGTTAGAGACAGGTTGACTGAGAGCACAGAATGTCTTGGTTTGGAGGAGTATTTTACATTTTACGAAGAATTTGACTATAATTGTTATCAAATAATTGATGACTATGCAAGAAATTATACGCTTTCTGCAGTTTCCATTGAGGCAGACACTGTTGCAGAAGATAAACTTCAAACCATCAAAGGGTTCAGAATTCAGTTTCTTGGAGCGGGTGAAGAGGCGGGATTGGAAATAATAAATGGGCCTGCTGCAGACCCTGATGGGCTTAGGATGTTGAAATACAGCGAGCCATTGATTTCGGTTCCAGAAAAGGGGGGAGTAAAGACTTATGTTTATAATTCGACGGCGAGGTTTAGCAGGGTCGAGATTTATCCTGTGCTGAAGAATGGGAGAATCTGCAAACAGACAGATGAAATACAACTTTACTTTTGTGAACCTGGTGTTCCAATGGTGGTTTAATAATGGAAAAAGGACAAGTTTGGGTTGAGACGGTTTTGTACACTCTCTTAGGAATTGCTTTGATAGGGATAGTCCTTGCTATAGCAACTCCAAAGATTAATCAGTCAAGAGACAGAATACTTGTTGAGCAGACAATCGAGTCCCTTAGCATTTGGGACAATCGCATTGGTGAACTTCTCGATAATGTCCCTGGAAATGTGCGAAATATACCTGCATTTACGATGAAGAGAGGAGAACTGATGATTAATTCTACTGATGACATGATAACTTTTCTCGTTGATGGATTGAGCTCTCCTTATTCAGAGGTGGGGGTCCCGATTCAGGAGGGAAATATAAAATTGATCTCCTACGGGACAGAAGGATCTTACTATGTAAGGCTGACTTTAGATTATCAAAATGTGAGCAACCTTACTTATGGCGGGGCTGATGGAAGCAAGAAATTTACTGCTGCTTCGACACCATATGCTTTTACACTTAAAAATCTTGGAGGGGGGCAGTATCCCCAGATAGACATTCAAGAAACATCAAGGAGATAGTTTTAAATAAATAGTTCTGTTTTTTTTACAATGGTCGAAAAGATTAATTTGAATCCGGCTGTTCCGCCGATTCCAAGGTATCGGGATAAAAGAGGGGTGGACCTAAGGTATATGCTTATCGCACCTTATGCATCTGCGCATATTTTTTGGGACAGCAAGATTAATGAAATAGTGTACGAACTGGAAGAACCCCTTCTTACCGAAGAGGAAAGAGCAGCCCTCATAAGAATTGAGGGGGCGATGCTTGAGTTGATTAATGTTAATGTTGCTGTTGAGAACACTTTAGAAGCGACGACAAGTTATATTGACAAGACAGCAAGGCTGCTGATTGATGAGTTAAACATAAAAATAACTTCTGAAAGTTACAAAAAGATATTTTATTATTTGTTTAGAGATTTTATCGGGCTTAACGAGGCAGATCCGCTGCTTAGGGACTATTTTATTGAAGATATTGAATGCAATGGTGTGAATACCCCTGTATTTATTGTCCATAGAGTTTTTAGGAATCTTAGAACAAATATTGTCTATAGGGACATTGAGAAACTTGCGAGTTTTGTTGAAAAGCTGGCTCAAAGAACCGGAAGGTATGTTTCTTATGCTCAGCCGCTTCTTGATGGAACTTTGCCAGATGGTTCGAGAGTCAATGCTACGTACACTAAAGATGTTTCCTCGCGAGGACCGACTTTCACAATAAGAAAGTTCACCAAAATACCTTGGACTCCCACTCAGCTGATTGCTATGAACACCCTGTCTCCGGAGATGCTTGCTTACTTTTGGATATTGATTGAAAATAAAGCAAACATTCTTGTTGCCGGAGGAACTGCCTCGGGTAAAACGACTTTGTTGAATGCATTGGCTTTCTTTATTCCTCCAGAGTCAAGGGTGGTTTCAATCGAGGATACAAGGGAAATTAATCTCCCCAGAGAAAACTGGCTACCGTCGGTTGCGAGAACTTCTATTGGCGTGGGCAAGGTTGGCGAGATTGATTTGTTTGAGATATTAAAAGCATCCTTTAGACAGACGCCTGATTATTTGATTGTTGGAGAAGTTAGAGGAAAGGAGGCCTTCGTGTTGTTCCAGGGAATGGCGTCAGGGCACTCATCAATAAGTACGATGCACGCAGACTCCGTTGACACATTGATTAGACGATTACAGACTCCGCCGATAAGTTTATCTCCAACGTTAGTTAACACCTTAGATTGTGTGGTTGTTGCTACGCACGCGCGAGTTGGAAAACAAGAGACGAGAAAAGTTAGGGAAATTGTTGAGATTGTAAATGTGAATGCTGATGGAACCGCTCTGGTGAACACGCCGTTCAAGTGGGATGCTTCTAAAGACATTTTTTATTCGAAGAAACAGAGCAAGATATTTGAGAAAATCTCTCAAAGGGCTGGAATGCCGATTGACCAACTGTATCGAGAATTGATAGTCAGAGCTAAGCTGCTTTATACCCTATACAAAAGAGGTATTTTTGATTTCGACCAGGTTGGTTGGATAGTTAATGATTTTCACAAGAACCCTGTTGGGGTGCTCCAGCGCTACAATATCCGGGAATAGTGGCTGTTAAGCGGTTTCAAAATTGAAAACTATTTAAACAATCCCTTATTCTTTAGTTTATGGAAAAAGAGGACTTGATGGTCGTAGCTCAACTTTTAGCTGCGATTCGTGATGCCATTGACAGACTTGAAGGTGCCTTGAGAGACAAGGACGGGGAGGCTTTGAACGCAGCCAAAAAAGAGATTATGACTTTTCAGAAGGAGATTAGAGATAGGTTATGATAGACGAACTTAAGAAAAATATTGATACTGAAGTCGAAATGCTTAGGGAAATCGCGAGTTATATCAACCGATACGAAAGTGCTGCTGAAGATGAGAAGAAGCTGCTTGATGGGGCAATTAATTCGCTCCTCGGGGGAATGAAAATCATCAATGATAACATCCCAGAGTTGCTGCGGGATATAACTGTTGCTGAAAAACGGCCTTCTAAAAAAGAATCTAACTTGCATTTAGTAAAATACAAGGGCATTGGTGCCGGCGTCGAAGTTGTGCTCAAGAAGAATGACAAGACTAGATTTCTGAAAGAGCTGAACATCAGCGACACTTTTGTAAAAAAAATCAAGAGAAAAGACTTAGACGAGGTGGATAAGTACACGGAGTTCAAAGCGTCTAGAGGGTATCTTAAAATTGCAAACAGATTCTGCCTTGGGATGGCGAGCAAGGCCGTGCGAAAGGGCTCGTTTAAAGATCTTGGAGAGAGTTTAAGGAAAGCAAACATGGACATCTTGTTTGAGTCTTACGTTGCAATGATGTATTTTACAATTTTTCTGGCCTTTGTTCTTTCTTTTTTTGCAGGATTATTCTTTATTTTCTTCAGCGCCTCTATGACTTGGCCGTTTTTCGCACTTAGAGCAGGAGGTTATCTCACGATGGCTACTAAACTGGTGTGGGTCCCGATAGTTGTCCCGGTTTTGATGTTCCTGGGCATTTACTATTACCCGAATACAGAAAAGCAATCGATTGGGGGTCGGATTGACCAAGAGTTGCCTTTTGCTGTTATTCATATGAGCGCAATAACCGGAGCAGGAATTGAACCTACAGAGATTTTCAGAATAATCGGGCTTAGCCGAGAGTATCCTTACTTGAGGAAAGAAATTAGGAAAGTTCTAAATCAGATTAACTTGTATGGGTACGACTTAACCACCGCCCTGACTAACGCTGCCAAAACAACTCCGAGCGAAAAACTTTCTGAGCTATTTTCCGGTCTTGCTACGAGCATAGCCTCTGGAACGAATCTTTCTGAGTTTTTTGAGAAGAGGTCTGAAACCTTGCTTCTTTCTTATAGGCTAGACAGACAGAAATACACTCGGTTGGTTGAAACTTTTCTCGATATCTACATTAGTATAGTGATTGCAGCGCCAATGGTATTCCTTTTGCTGATTATTATGATGGCTATCTCGGGACTTAATGTCGGCCTTGGACCTTCTCAAATTAGCATACTGTCCGTCGCAGCCATAGCTGTTTTAAATGTGGTGTTCCTGATGTTCTTGCAAATGAAGCAACCGGCCTACTAACATGAAATTGAAAAAAATGCATTGGTTTGGAATTGTCGCGGCAGTCGTAATTACCGCGCTGAGCGTCGTCTTTTTTCGCAGTAACGGACAGATGCTGCTTTTCCTTGTGGGCATTGGGGTGGGAGTTGGAGTTTTGCCGTTTATAATCGGGTTAGCTATAGAGAGCGGAAGGTCTGAAAAAATAAACGAGACTTTTCTTGAATTTACACGCAATCTTGCAGAGGCAGTTTCTACAGGAACGCCGATAAGCAAAGGCATAGTCAACATGAGAAAAAAAGATTTCGGAGTTCTTAATCCCCATGTAGAAAAGCTGTCAAATCAAATTGGATTGGGCATCCCGGTTGGGGAAGCACTCCACACTTTCGCGCGAGAGGTTGACAGCGCTGTTGTCAAGAGGGCTATTGCGTTGATTAGAGAAGCTGAGAAAGCTGGGGGAGACATTGATTACATCCTGGACTCCACGGCAAAATCGATTGCAGAAGTCGAAAAACTGAAAAAAGAACGAAATTCTGCGATTTATGGTTTGGTTGTTCAGGGTTATATAATATTCTTTATTTTCATCGGAATTATTCTCGTTATGGAATTTAAGATTATTCCGTTAACAGCGGGCGTTGGCGGAATGGGTTTTGGAGAAGCGGCACAAGATTTAGGAGGATTTGGTCTTTTTGGCGGGGGTGGTGGCGGACAAGAGATTGATCCAGAAGCATTCTCCAGGCCTTTTCTTTACCTGCTTCTAACACAGGGCTTTTTCATCGGATTGGTAATTGGGAAACTCACTGAAGGGAGAGTCAAGAGCGGGCTGAAACACTCTTTTATCATGGTCATTACCGCATTCTTAATATCCACCGGCTCAAAGCTATTTCTTGGATGACGAACTTTTGTCTATGATGTAAAAAAATTCGTTTTCTGTTTTTAGTGTGCTAAACGAGTAGTTCATTCTTTGGAGCAGTTTTTCAAACCAAAATCTTCTTGGGAAGTTCATCTTCCTTCCGGAAATTTTCCTTGTTGAAAAGCTGACAATTATTTTGTCCGAGGGAATTTTTTGCAGAATGCTTTCTGTGAGGGTGTGGGTCGGGTCTATGATGTCTAAAACTTTAAACAAGAGGCAAACGTCTGTTTTTGGCAGAGGCCCTTTTAGGTTTTGGAGGTCCAGCACGGAGGTTTTCCCTTTTATCTTTTTTTTCTTGAAAAATTTATCAATGACTTCCAATTCTTGAGAGTTTATGTCTGATGCATAGTATTCTACCTCTCGCGAGGCGAGAGCTAGAGGATTAAGTCCGCAGCCAATGTCTAAGATAGATTTTACTTTTAGTTTAGTCAAGAGATGTTTTAATTGCGGATAAAGGCTTATGCGTTCTGCTGTAGAGGTGTGTGTTTTTAGAAGAGTTTCTATATCGTTGTTCTCCAGGAGAGAGAATTTATTTTTTGTTCCGGTTTGGAATCTGCCTACGAGGAGTCTAAGTTCTGAGCGAATTTCTTTTATTATTAGCTTGATTTCTTTAGCCGATTTTTTTTCCAAGTCAATTTTGTTATTTTTTGTATAATCGTTCAGTCTTTCTAAAACAACCGCATCGGCAAGTCCGCGAAGTTCTTTTTTTCTTTTTATTTCTGCGACTAATTCGCTGCTTAACATCGAATATATAATGGGAAAACGTATATAAATCCAGTTGACGACTGAGGGATATGGAAAAGAGGGGTATTAGCCACTTAGAGGTCATATTCGCATTCATAATCTTTATTTCCGCAGTGGGCTTTGGTTTGTTCTTTTTTAATACTGGCGATAGCTCGCGACTGGTGGACACTATGCTTGTTTACGCGTTTCGAGAGATTGAACAGAACACTTCTACTACGCTGGAAGTTTTCTCGGTGAACATCAGCGCCCCGCTTGTTCAGGGCGCGATTGTTGCGATGAATTTTTCTGGAATTGGTGGGAATGTCAGCGTTGAAACTTACGACGGAACGGTTCTTTCTTCTAAGCGCGGCGGTTCTGATGGTGAGCTTGTTTTTGTTAAGTCTCCTGATTGGAACGCGGAAGACTTTTTGTTTGTTAGGTTTAATGAAGAATTTGGGGAAGACCAAGCTGTGGGAGAAGTGGTTCATAATGCTAGCTGGTATCGCTTAGGTTCTTCTGAAAAGAGGGCTATGATATCTGCAAAGAAGTTTAAACTTTTGAACTATTCCTATTACGCAGATTATCGTGACTTGAAGAGTCAAGAAAACTTCAATCTGCCAGACAGGGCGGATTTTGGTTTTTCCCTAATGTTTGATAACGGAGACGGCATTGTTGCAGAGAACACCATCCCTGCGGACTTTGAAGTATTTTCGGACAGCAAAAGGGTGGAAGTTTTAAGGGAAGATGGTTCAACTGTTTTTGCAGATCTTGTGGTGAAAGTATGGTAAACAAGCGCGGTTTTATGAGGGTGGTAGAATCGACGATTGCGGTGATTTTAATTTTGGGGGCGTTGGTTTTTTTGTCTTCACATAGAGAAGCTCCAAAGAGCAGGGACCTTGGAACAGTTATTCCGCCATTGCTTGACGAAATTGCAAGAAACCTTACCTTTAGAGAAGATGTTGCAAACTCCTTAGATGAAGAGATTATTGAAGAAGATGTTAAAGAGGTTTTAAAAGAAAGGCTAAATGCTCCGACATTAAACCTCTCTGTTGAACTTTGTAATGCCACAGAGATGTGCTTTCTTGAGCCGTATCCGGACACTGACGGAGATATTTTTTCTTCTGAG
>JAHIWJ010000212.1 GCA_018816205.1 Nanobdellota archaeon | reverse complement strand
CATGAGCCTTTGTGTTTGGTTTTCTTTTTAGCCTTTTCCATTGCTCTGATTTGTTGCTTTGTGTAACAAGTTAATTTGATTAGTTAGCAATTGGGCTACTTTTCCCAAGCTTCTAAAAATCTTGTTGTAATCTTCTCCCATGCATAATCTTTTTTTATTAGGTTTGTACAGCTCCTGCTGATTTTAGTTACATTTGTTTTCTCAGCTTTTCTGACAGTTTTAATAATCTCTTCCGGAGAATTATTCTTCAGGAAGAAACCTGTCTTCCCTTCTTTTACTACTATGGGAATATCCCCCACCATTGTGGTTACAGGAATGACTCCGCAAGACATGCCTTCAAGCATCGAGATTGGCAATCCTTCGAATAAAGAAGGAAGAATCATAAATCTTGCTTCCTGCAGATAAAGAGATATTTCTTCTTGGTCTTTGTATCCTAAAAATTCACAGTTTTTCCTTTTGGAACACATGGTTTTTATCTGCTCTTCGAGAGGGCCGAGGCCAATTACCTTCAAAACATAATCTGGCAGATTATCCATCGCCTTAACTAGTTTATCCACTTGTTTTTGTTCTGTGAACCTGCCTACTGAGATAATGACTTTTTTTCTCTTAAGGTTTTTAGATTTAAACTTCTCTGTATCAATCCCGTTGGGTATTATGACGCAATCGTTAAATTTGGAATAATAGTCTAAGGTGTCTTGTCCAAGACAGATTATTCTTGTGGCCCTTTTGATGTTGTATCGTTCGAAAATTTTGTATATTGTTGAACCTATCCTAGAAACAATTACATCTTTTCTGGAGCTATAGAGTTTTTTAAAACCCTGATGGTGAATGCCGTGAGCGGTAATGAAATATTTTTTTCCAGAGAAAGAGCAGGCTAGGGCAGGCGTAATTGGAGATTGTACGTCTATAATGTTGTATTCGCTTCTCCTCAGAGTTTTTGTAAGGGATATAACAAAAATAATTTCAAAGAAAAATCTCCAGAGATAGTAGAACAGCTTATTAATGCCCTTAAAGTCGTCGAACTTTTTGTGCTCTATTCCTACATAGACAATATCTTTTCTGAGTTTGTTCTTGGACAAAAGTTTGCTAGACGGACGGGAGGTAATTATCGTTACTTTGTGGCCCCTTTTTTTTAACTCTCTGGATAAATATTCAATATGCGTATTGACTCCGCCAATCGTGGTTGGATGGGGCTGCAGCTCAATCAATGCAATATTCTTGGTCATTTTAAGTTGGATCATAAAAGGTAGCTGTAGAAAGCTTTTAAATATTTGGAGATTGTGGGCTTTTTAGGTTAAATATTGCATCGCCAAATAACTTATAAAAATGTTTATTAAGTTTGTAAAGAAACTTATTTAATGGCTTACATAATCACAAAAGAAGTCCCTGAGTGGTGGGACAGTTATGCAGATTCTGTTTTTCAGTCTAGTGCAATTATTAAATCAAATCCCAATAGAAATTTGTTAATTATGCCGAAGAAGAAGAAAGGGATTTATTTTTCAGTAATCAGGAAAAGGGGCAAAAGAGTTGCATTGTGCTATCATCCAAAGCATGACAAAAGTTTGTTGAATTATCTTAAGGAATATGCAAGAGAGAATAAATTGATCTTATTAATCCAATCATTTTATGACTTGGGATTTCTCAAGTTCCCGAAAGAAAAGGTGGCTACCGTGGAGGTTAATCTTGCAGGAGAGGTCTGGTCAGCCCTAGACAAAAAAACAAGAAACCAGATAAGGAAAGCAGGAAAAAATGGTGTTGAAGTAAGGCTTGCAAGCGATATTGCAGAATATAAAAAATTCTATAATTTGCTAAAAGAAACCGCTACAAGAAAAAAATTTGACTTGCCTGATTGGAATTCATTTTCAGAGATATTCCATCAGAAAAGTATATCCTCATTGTTTATTGCCTTGTATCAAGGCAAGCTCATATCTGGGGCAGTTGTAAGACATTACAAAAAGAGAGTCACCCTTAGTTTTGCAGGGACGGATAACGATTTTTATTCATTGTATCCTTCAAATTTGATTTATTGGAAGGTAATCGAATATGGCAAGAAAAACAACTACGAAGTGTTCGATTTGGGGGGTTATGAACTTAATGCGAAAAAAGGCTCAAGTAAATACGGGATAAATAAGTTTAAGGAAGGCTACGGAAAGGTGGTTAAATTTAATTTGTATTGCTCCTCCAAGTTTTATTTGGTTGCAAGAAGATTGTATGGGTCACTTAACAATTTGGGTTGGTTAAAGAGGTAAACATGGGGAAGAAATTAAAAATTTGTGTACTTGCTTCGCTGATACCGCCAGATCATGTTGGAGGAACGGAAATTGGCGCTCAGACTTTTTCCGAATATTTTTCCAAGAGTCATGAGGTCTATTTAGTGGCCAAGCACGATCCTGGAAAGAAAGAAAAAGATAAAATCAATGGCGTGAATATTGTTCGTGTGAAAGCCCCCATGAGTTTTCCTTTCTTGAGGTTCTTTTTTTATTTGAGGGGTTTTGTAAAGGCTTTAGAAGAGATTAAACCTGACGTCATATATGTAAGGGATTTAAGTTTGCCCGCTTATGCTGCTGCTTTTTATAATAAAAGCTCAGGAACACCTTTTTTTGTTCAGCTTGAGGGATCAGACATACTTTGGCCAAATAGGCTTATGAAACACACTCTGAACAAGATGGTTGCAAGGAGAGTGTTCAGATTTTTATCGGCTACAAAAGAAATGACAGAGATAGTAAAAAAAGAGTATGGGCGAGATGATACTGTTCTAACAAAAAACCCAGTTGATACAAAGAGTTTTAGAGACGCTAAGCCGATTAGATTGAATATGCAGGGGCCAGTAATAATGTTCATTGGGCGGCTTGATGAAAACAAGGGGTGCAGAATCATTTTAGAGTCTTTTCAATCAGTCAGCAAAGAGGTACCAGAGGCAAATCTTGTGATTATCGGGGAGGGCCCATTAAAGGGGGAGTTTGAGGAGAGATATGAACAAGATAAGAGAATACACTTTTTTGGGAAACAGCCCCATGAGAAAATAAAGAACTTCTTAAAATCGGCAGATGTTTTTGTGCTCCCTAGCATTAATGAAGCCCAAGGCGTGATTCTTGGCGAAGCCGTTTCCGCTGGAAAGCCAATCGTGGCATCTAAATTGCCGGGGATAGCGGAATATTTGGGTGATAAAAACGGGCTGCTTGCTACTCCAGGAGATCCTCACGATTTAGCTAGGAAGATTGTAAGTTTAATGAGAAATAAGAACTTAATGAAGAAGATGAGTAGTGAAAACTTTAAAAAGTCCTTATCTATAGACTTTCAACAGGTGGGGAGAGAATACATTAAATTATTCAGAGAGGCAATAAAATGGAGTACGAGAAAGAAAATAAAAAGGATATAAGAAGAGTTCTTGTAACGGGAGGGGCGGGGTATATTGGATCTTGTTTAGTGGCCCTGCTTCTTGAAAGAGGATATAAGGTAAGAATTTTAGATAATTTTGTTTTTGGGAGAGAAAGTCTTAAAAACCTTGAAAAAAATAAAAATCTCCAGATATTTGAAGGAGACATAAGGAACATAGAAGATTTGGATGAATCAATGGAAGGCGTTGATGCTGTAGTTCATCTTGCAGGCCTCGTGGGAATGAAGCATTGCAAGACGCATGAAAGGGCAGCTCTTCAGGTAAACAAACTAGCAACAAATACCTTGGTGGATGTGTGTAATGTAAACAAAGTAAAGAGAATTATTTTTGCTTCAACATGCTCAGTTTATGGTTCTTCTACAGGCACACTAGACGAGAATTCCCCAACAAATCCTTTAGAATCATATGCCCAGTCTAAACTAGACTCTGAAAAGATTATACTGAAGAGAGCTGATAAAAATATTTGTCCAACCGTTTTAAGATTTGGTACTGTTTTTGGCCCGTCTAGAAGAATGCGCTTTGATTTGGTAGCGAATGTATTAGTAGCTAAGGCGCTTCATGAGGGGAAAATTTCTATATTCGGAGGGTCACAATGGAGACCTCTTGTTCATACAGAAGATATTGCGAGGGCTATTCTAGCAGTGATTGAAGCAGACGAGCAGAAAGTAAACGGACAAGTATTCAATGTTGGTGGGAACAAAAACAATTTCCAGATAAAAGAGTTGGGAGAAAAAATAAAGGAGAACTTCAAGGACGTAGTTATTAGTTTTGAGAGCATTGATGATAATAGAGACTACAAAGTAAGTTTTGATAAAATAGAGAAGACTCTTGGTTTCGTCCCTATTTATGGAATAGAAGAAGGGGTTGAACAGATGAAACACTTGCTTCAGGATGAAATCTCAGATTATAAAGATGAGATATATTATAATGTAGCCTACAAATATAGGTAACTTAAGAAAGTTGTAAACACATAGTTTTATATATTTATTTTCTAGTCAATGGGACATGAGAAAGATACCTTTTTCAAGACCATCAATCGGAAATGAAGAGAAAAATAGGGTCATCCAGGTTCTTGACTCTGGATGGATTACTACCGGCCCTGTGGCAGTAGAATTTGAAAAGAATTTTGCTGAGAAGATGGAAGTCGGGAGAGCGGTCGCTGTAAATTCATGTACGGCGGCGCTACATTTGTCTTTGGTAGCTATGGGTATCAAAGAGGGTGATGAAGTTATAACCTCTCCTTTCACTTTTACGTCTACGGCAAATGTTTGTCTGCATGTTGGGGCTAAACCGATTTTTGCCGACATAGACCCTGAGAGTTACTGTATTGATCCTAAGAAGATAGAAAAAGCTATAACCTCCAAAACAAAAGCGATAATCCCAGTGCATTATGGTGGGCAGGCCTGCGATATGGATGAAATAATGGCCATAGCAAAGAAACACAACTTGAAAGTAATAGAAGACTGTGCCCACGCACCTTGTGGGAAATATAAGGGAAAAAATTTAGGAACTATTGGAGATGCCGGGTGTTTCTCTTTTTACCCTATAAAGAACATGACTACTGGAGAGGGCGGGATGGTTATTACAAATAATTCTGAGCTAGCAGACCTTATCTCTATTCTGCGCCTGCATGGGATAAGCAAGGACGCATGGAAGAGATATAATGACACGGGAAGCTGGTATTATGAGGTATTGTATGCAGGATTTAAGCAGAACATGACTGAGCTCCAGGCTGCGCTGGGAGTTGAGCAATTAAAAAAACTTGATGGATTTAATAAAAGAAGGAGAGAGATCGCAGAATATTACAATGACAAACTTGGGGGGGTTAAGGGGTTAATCTTGCCAAAAGACAAGGGGCTGGGATACCATGTTTATCATCTTTATCCGGTAAGGGTGGATGAGAGCGTGTGTGGCATTTCTAGAGAAGGAGTGATTAAAAAGTTGAATGAGGAAGGCATAGGCACGAGTGTTCATTTCATACCCTTAAATCTTCAGCCCTTGTATGGGGGGATGGGTTACAAGGAAGGAGATTTTCCTGTCACTGAGGGAGTCTATAAAGGATTAATCTCCTTACCTATATACCCCCTATTAACAGAAGAAGATTTGGACTATGTAGCAGAAACATTGAAAAGGATACTGAAAAATGGAAACCAATAAGATTCGATTTAGGCAATTTGCTTATGATTCAGATCACCAAACTATATGCCAATATCATCGAGATCACATGAAGATCAATTTTCCTAAAGATTTTTTTGATGAAGATATTTTCCTCGAGACATTGAAGAGAGAATGGCAGGAAGAACCTGAGGGAATGTTTGTTGTTCAGGATACTTCTTCCGCTCCTCCCAGAGATGTAGGATTTTTATGGTTGAACACAAAGTTTAGCCCGCATAGAAAGGCCAAGTTCGGCGACGTGCATTATGTACATTTAATCCCTGAGTACAGGGGAAGAGGCGTTGGAAGGCTACTAATGCAAAAGGCAGACGAATATTTTGGTTCAAAGGGTGTTAAAACATTGAGGCTTGGAACTGCTGCATCTTACAGTGCTTCAATTAAACTGTATGAAAAATGCGGTTACCAGCGCACAAGAGTAATATTTGAGAAGGAGCTCTAATGAGAATAGCATTTTTTCCTGGAAGTATTTATAGATATCCTGCGAGTTTTAACGAGCCTGTTGTTTCAGGAAGTCTGGTTGCTCCGTTTTACTTGGTCCGGACACTGGCAAAAATGGGTCATGACGTACATGTATTCACCAAGTCTATGGATGGAGACAGGGAGCATTCTTTGTTAGATGGCGTAAAGATTCATAGATTTAAGCCGAGTAAGCTTAGATCACTGCCCAGATTTTTTTTAAATAGTCACCGAGGTTATAGGTTATTCAAAAAAGAGAACGAAAGAAAGAGATTTGACATTATTCAGACTGGCGAACCATTATTTTTCGAGTTATTTTACGCCAAGAGAAATGGAATTAGGTTTGTTTTCTCAGAGCAAGGTTCAATGCTTCAATCATCAAAAAACACCGAGATTCGCAAGGGTTGGGTTTATAACATACCAACTCTTTTATACAATCAGCCCTTGTTTAGATGGACTGTTAGGAAATCTGACAGGCTTGTATTTGTTGTTAAAAAGTTTCTTGGGGAATCAAAAGAAGAGCTTGGTTTTGATTATCCAAAAGAAAGGATTGAGTTTATCCCCAACGGGATTGATATTGGTTTTTTTAAGAAAGTTAAACTTAAAAACGAAAAGTTGACCTCATTAAAGAAAAAATTCAAGTTTATTGCCATTCATGTGGGGATTATTTCCCTTATCAAAGGGCAAGACTTGTCCATAAGGGCTTTTGAAAAAATTGTCCGTGCGGGGGAGAGCGCTTGCTTGGTGATCGTTGGTTCAGACAGGGAGAAAAGTTACTCTGAAAAAATTCAAAGGCTAGTAAAAGAAATAGGGCTCGAGAAAAATGTAAAGATATTTCTAAATCTTCCTGAGAAGGATTTGCCTGAATTTTATTCTGCTGCAAATATAAGTTTAGTTCCATCAAGAGGTTATGATCCGATGCCAAATGTGATTGGTGAGAGTATGGCGTGTGAATTGCCAGTGATATCTACAGACTGGAATTCTAGAAGAGAAATTCTTGATAATTCTTGCGCGTTTTTTATTAAAGAAGGAGATTGTGAAGACTTAGCGACAAAAATTGAGGGGGCCATTAAATCAAAAATCAAGTTAAGAAAAATGGGCGAGATGGCTAGAAAAAAGATATTAGAGAAAGATTCCAAGGCCATAGCAAAATTGTACTCTCAGCTATATCAACGCATAAATTAGTCTCCAGACCGTTTAATATAAAAATGTAGATATCTCCTTTAAGAAATGAACAGTCAAAAGCTTAGCGTAGTTATTCCCGCATACAATGAAGAAAGAGTGATTGCAAACAGCATTAATTCGCTTTTGAGACAGAGTTATAAAAATTTTGAGATAATAATTGTAGATGATGGCTCGACTGATAAAACAAGAGAAATTGTCAGAGAGATTTCTAAGAAGAACAAAAAGGTTATGCTCCTCACCCAGAACCATGAAGGGCCTGGAAATGCCAGAAATCTGGGCGCAAAAAAATCAACTGGCAGAATATTGATTTTCGTCGATGCAGATATGGAGTTCGAAAAGGAATTCCTTGAAAAAATATCTGTGGACATTCGGAAAGGACATGTAATCGGAACCAAGTATGGTTATGAAGAAGCGAAGAACTATGAACAAAATGTTTGGTCGAGGTGTTTTGGAAAAGTAAGGTGGAATGCTTATGGGTTTGGAGTTAAAGAATATCCTGTTTTTTCTGCGATCTTAAAAAGCGAGTTTGATAAGGTGAATGGATTTGATCCCTCCATGGGTTATGCCGACGATCAATCTCTCT
>JAHIWJ010000211.1 GCA_018816205.1 Nanobdellota archaeon | reverse complement strand
TTTTGAGACATTTCGCTTTTGACTTTTTCTAATCTTTTTCTTGCAGTTTCACAGTATTCTTTAGAAGTATCAATATGAATAAACTTTCTTCCAGCCTTATGAGAAACGGTGGCGACGGTTCCTGTTCCACCAAACATATCTAAAACATTATTACCCTTGTAAGAATAGAATTTTATTAAACGATAAATTAAATCTTCTGGAAATGGTGCGGGGTGTCCATTTCTTTGTCTTTCTGGTTGAATTTTCCAAAAACCATCTGAGAAGTCTTTAAATTCTTGAGCGGTGATATCCGCGTCTCTTGGATTGCCATAGAGTCTGTCACCATCTTTAGAAAATACTAAAACATATTCCCATGATGGGACTATGTGTGGATTGGCCGGACTTTTCCAACTTCCCCAAGCCGTTCTTTTAAGCATGGTTTGTTTATACCAAACTATTTCTGTTCGAAATTTCATTCCAAGTTTTCTTAACTGATTTGTAAAATCATGATGTATTGGAACAAAATCCTTTATGCCCGTTGGTGCAATATTCAAACAAAATCTTCCACCGGGAACTAAAACTCTTTGTGTTTCTTTCCAAACTTCATTTAACCAATTAAGATATGCTTCATAATCCATATTGTCGTTATGATTGTCATAGTTTTTACCAACGTTATAGGGTGGGGAAGTTATAGCCAAGTGGATGCTATTGCTAGGTATCTTTTTCATTACTTCTAGCACGTCGCCGTTTATTATTTGATTCTCAAATTCCATTTTATTTTTTCTTATTGTTCTTGCGAGGTTTATTCCAATATGGGCTTTTACATTTCGGGCATACCGTCGGTTCTTGCTTTATGTCGTTAGGTATCCATTCGTGCTCACATCTTTCGCATTTAAACCCTTTTCGTTTTATTTCAATAAGCCCCATGATAAATGTATACCTCTTTAGTATATAAATATTTTGTAATATACTCTATAAGACAGACATTTATTTTCAGGCGTTCTATTTTCATAACGCCTTGCACACATTGGTTTATGATCCCTGCTTACGCTCTTTTTGCAGAGGAGAACTTTTTCTAGCCACCTAAATTCTTTTTATCTAGGGCAGTATAACAACCTGGACGCGCAGCCGTAGTCTTGCCAAATAACTCTCCCGGCCGTCCCTGCTGGGCTTGTGCCATTTTCGATTTTTTCAACAAAGCCGTTGATTGAATTTATAGTCAGATTTTTATAGTGTTAAAATTTTAAGTCTGGATGGTTTTATGTTGGATTGCCTTGCCAGTATTTGCGGTGCTTGCAATCTTTAGCGCGCGCTATAGGCGTTTGACTGTGGAATCTTTGGAATGTTTGTTTAGAACGGCTACTTTGCAGAAATGTCAGAGCGGATTGGATGATCGGATGAAGAGCCAGATAACTGGGAAATTGCTGAGATTTTCTCCTGCAAGTGCAAGGTTTTTTTATAAACACTATAAGATAATTTCTTTTGTACTTTTGATTGTGTTTATCTGGAGCACTTACATCAGCGCGGTAGCTATTTACAATTATATTGAGTATGGGAATTGTAATGGGCCGGATTCGGATGGTTTTTGTATTCTTGATCCGATGGGAGAGAATAGTGCGACGTGTGAGATTCCTAATTCTGTGGGGGGGAATGGCAAGATTGTTTATCCTAAGCCCGACCCGAACACGCCAGTGATTGGCAACAGGGACGCGGAACTGACTATTATCGAATTTGGATGCTATGTTTGTCCGTATACGAATGACGCTGAGGAGACTGTTAAAGCTGTTTTGGATTATTACAAGGGGAGGGTTAATTTGCAGTTTATCGTTTATCCTCTGCCAGCGCATGAGTTTAGCTACGAGTCTTCGATGGCGAGCAAGTGTGCTGAAGAACAAGGAAAATATGAAGAATATCATGAGAAACTTTTTGAGCAGAATTTAGTGTTCACGAGTCAGACATTTATGAATGTTGCTCTTGAGTTAGAACTGGATGTAGGGCAGTTTGAGAGCTGTATGGAAAATCAGACTTATGCCAGCGATATAGAAAAAGACAAGGCGTTGGCTGTTGCGGCCGGAGTGAAGGGAACGCCGACCTTTTTTGTGAATGAGCAGGAAATTATTGGGCCGAAGCCATTTAAGACTTTTAAGACAGTGATTGATGGGGAGTTGGGGAAATTAGGATAGGATGGATCCGGAAAAAATAACAAAAGAACTTTTTGCATTGCTTGAATCTTTAAGCGATAGTGAATGGAAAATTAAGGTTAATGAGAAATGGACTGTCAAAGATGTTATAGCGCATCTTGTTGGGTGGGAAAAGGAATCTGTGAAATGTCTTAGGGAAGAATGGAAAACAAAAAAGAAGCCTTGGTTTTTCGAGACAGATAATTATGATGAATTTAATAATGGGCTGGTGAGAGAATACAAGAAGTTTTCTCCTAAGGAATTAATTAATGAATGGAAAAAGCAAATAAATAGATTAGAGGAAGAGACTCAATCAATTGGAGAAGAAAAACTTAGGGAGAATATGGACTTATTTGGGTGGGTTTTTGGGGAGGGGGAAGATAATCATTATTTGATACATTTGAATCAGATAAAAAGGGTTTTGAAAAAGCCATCGGTTTTTACTTTTTTATCATAACCAATGCTGGAGGAAAGCCCATTTCTTTTGATTTTCTGAATGCCTTTGATAACTGATGCGGTGATAAAATGCGATAGCCCTTGAGGCCTTTGGCCGAGTCCATGAAGTGATACTTATTTTTCTGGTGCTTGTAGGCAACTACCCAGTGTGGCTGGAAACCAACAGAGCTGTTAACTGCTAAGCACACAGCCACTTTTTTGTTTGTCTTCAGCAGGGAATTTAATTTACTTTTTACGTTTTTGATTAAGAATACTTTGTCTTTAAATTTTTTATTCTGACTTTCAAATCTTTCTTTTGCTTCTTTCTTTTTTTGCTTTCTTTTGCTTTGGGGTATTTTCTCAAACTTGAAAATAAATTTGAACATTTTGTTGTCTTGTTTATTTGAGGTCGTGAAGACCTGTATTGGTAAATTGTGTTTTTTGCCCCATTCTAGAAATCCGGTATAGTCTGTTCCGCCAAAGGGTTTTCTACGTCCAATTTTACTTAGTTCTATTTCTTTTTTTGGACTGCCTTTCATGCCTGTAAGATTAATGAAACAGCAGGGGCCGCATGGTCCGAGAAGTTTGCTTTGTGCCTTGTAGGGTTTTCTCATTGAGAGAAAATGATAGATAGATATTTAACCTATTCGATTTTTCATAAAATATGTTTGGATTCAACGTTGAGAAAGTTAGGAAGGATTTTCCTGTTTTGTCTCAGAGACTGGTTTATTTTGATAACGCATGCATGAGTTTGAAGCCGAAGCAGGTTGTTGAGAAGATGAACGAGTATTATGAGAAATATCCGGCGTGTGGGGGGCGGAGCGGGCATCGGTTGTCGAGAGAAGTTGATTATCAAGTCGAGTTGGCGAGGAGGGAAGTGCAGAAATTGATAGGCGCTGGAAGCCAGGAGGAGATTATTTTTGTGAGGAATGCTACTGAAGGCATCAATCTTGTGGCTCATGGGCTGGATTGGGAGAAGGGGGACGAAGTAATTGTGACGGATAAAGAGCACAATTCTAATTTGATTCCGTGGCTAAAGTTGAAAGAAGAGGGGGTGGTTGTGAGAGTTTGTAAGGGAAATGAAGACGGGACGTTTAATTTGAAAAATTTGAGAGATTGTCTTTCTAAAAAAACTAAACTTGTTGCTGTTGTGCATGTTTCCAATTTAGACGGCGTGGAGAATCCTATTGCTGATATCGTTAAGACGGCTCATGCGAACGGGGTTTGGGTGTTGGTTGATGGGGCGCAGAGTGTGCCGCATAAGGAAGTTGATGTCAGGAAACTGGATGTGGACTTTTTTGCATTTTCTGGGCATAAGGCTCTGGGGCCGACAGGAACTGGAGTTTTGTACGGGAAGAAGGATTTGTTGAACAAAATGTGTCAGTTTATCGTGGGGGGGCAGACGGTTTTGGACTCGACTTACGAGGGTTATGATGAGGAACTCCTGCCGAAGAAGTTTGAGGCGGGGTTGCAGGATTACGCTGGGATAATCGGGCTTGGGGAAGCGTGCAGGTATTTGAAACGAATTGGCTTGAAGGAGATTGAAAAGCAGGAAGAGAAATTGAATAAACTGGCGACTTCATTGCTGTCGGGAAATGAGAAGATTGAACTTATTGGGCCTCGCGAGGCGGAGAAGCGTTCTGGAGTGTTTACTTTTAATGTTAAGGGGATGAGGTCGCATGATGTTGCTAAGATGCTGGATGCTTCTAAAGGGATTGCAGTTAGAAGTGGGGCGTTTTGTGTGCATAGCTGGTTTAACGCTCACAAAATTGACGGGGCGGTTAGGGCATCGTTTTATTTGTATAACACGGAAGACGAAGTTAGGGTTTTTGTGAAGGAAGTTGAGAAGATTTGTGAGCTGGTTTAAGAAGTGAATGCGGCTAGAATTGCAGCACCTACGAGGACGAGGGCTAATCCAACAATTTTCATTAATGTTAAGGACTCTCCGAGAAAGAAGCCAATAAATGCGGCGACTGCGATGCTGCCCCCAATTATTATTGGACCCGTAACCGAAATTGCTAATCCTGAACCATATGCTTTGAGAGCGAAAACATCAACTGCCAGAGCGCAAATTCCTGTCAGAATTGCGAAGGCTATTCCTTTAGAATTGAAGGTTATTGATGACTTTAAACTTGGGATAAGAATTATTGTTCCGATAATCACTGCAGTTAGGGAAACTATTATTGCGCCGAACAAACTATTGATATTTGCTGCGGCTTTTTGATGGAAGACTGTCCATAAGCCAAAAACTAATGCAGTAATTATTGCAAAGATTAATCCAGGGTTCATTCTGATTAAAGTAGGGCTCAACTAATAAACTTACTTGCCGCTCTTTGTCTGCCAGACTACTGCAACTACTGCTGCTGCGATTACTATTATGAATATCGCGTTTGTGAGTAGTTCAGATTCGCCAATTCCACCGTACAATAAGTCTAAGAGCCATTGCCAGGCGTTTGTGAAGTACATGACAGCGATTGCTACCGCGACAGTGATAACCGCGACTAATAAGTATTGGAAGCCTTTTGGAGCGTCATCTATTTTCCAAAAGGAGCCCAAGAGGATGAACAACACTAGTAGAATAACAAGACTTACTGCAAGGAAGGGTATGAGCTGGAGGATTATTCCGACTGCTTGCGCAAAAGAGATTACGATTAATGCGATGGCTAGTGAAACGATTGCATCGATTTGTTTTTTGCCGTCGCCCAGGACTTTTGATTTTTGAAGGATGGCGAAGACTATTGTGAAAACCAGGAGAAAAGGTAGAATTGTCTCAACAAAAATGGGATGTGAAAGTATTGTTTGTCCCCCGTATGTAAATGGTTCTGCCATGTCTTATACACTCTTTTTTATTATTTAAATGTTAGTATGCTTCGGTTGGTTGTTGGAATTCAGGTAGTTGTGGTTCAGATTGAGCAGGCAAAGACGACTTATTTATAATTACGACGTCGCCGATTGCCCTTACGAATTGGTGGGGAATCACGACTCCGCGAGCGCCGCCGAAAATCGAGAGATAGGATTGGCCGAGTTTTACTTTCCAGCCGTCTATTTTGTTTTCTGTCAGGTTGACGTCATCGATCTGTCCGAAGAAGTCGCCGTCAGATGTAAAAACGTTTTTGCCTATGATTTCACTTATTTTTTTAACGCGTAGCATTTTTAATTTTATGAGTTTGAGTATTTATAGTTTATGTTTGTTGGAGATATTTGTTATAAGTGGGCTTTTTGGGCTTCTAGCGCGGTAATCACAAGGAGGGTTAGTTCTTTTGATATTTTAACGTATTTTTCTATGTTTTTCTTTGCCAGGGATTTTCTTTTTTTGTATAAGCTGCCTAGAATTGCAAGGTCGTCTGCTTGAGGAAGTGTTAACCTGGCAAGACATAGGTTGTAGTCTGGCTGGAGGATTTTCGTCGAGTTGTAATCCAGGATTTGCAGTTTTCTTCGGATGTGGGCGTATAACATTTTAGTAGCGGGCCAATCAGATTTTTTTGATAGGTCTAGAGAAAGGTCGAATTCATCTTTTTTGATAATGAACTGTTTTAATTTTTCCTTTGAAATTTCTTTTTCTGAAAGTCTTTTCTTGAACTTTTCAAATTCTGGAGTTGAGTAACAAATTACAGAACCTTTTTGCACGACGGCCCAGGAGGACCAACTTCCTACCTTGTAGATTTCTTTTTCGTAATCTTTTATTGTTCTGAAGTGATGAACGAAGAGGTTTAGGCCAGGAAGTAACCTAACTATAGTCACGGAATTAAATAATTGAGCACATCGTGCCTGAATGGCTGACTCTTCCAATAACTCTGCAGGTTCTCTGACAACTCCTTTTCTGAATTGTGCGATACGAAAGTTACATTATCTCTTGTTTGTCTCCAGCATTC
>JAHIWJ010000210.1 GCA_018816205.1 Nanobdellota archaeon | reverse complement strand
TGTTGAATTTTGGGAAGATAACCCTGTTGAACTTGTTTTGAAATATGGCCCTGGGATGGAAAGCTATTCAGTTGACGTGAATGAATCGTGCTTTATTGATAGAAGTAGACACAAATGCACTTTTGATGTTAATCTTTCAGAATACGATGGCGAAAGTATTCCTTATTGGGTTGAGTTAAGAGACATTGTTGGCAATGAGGACATTTCTAGGACGTATAATTTTAATGTTGATACAACGCTTCCAGTTGTTAATAATTTTTCTTATGAACTTGACGGAAGGAGGGTTACATTCATATTTAACGTGACAGAAGGGAACTTTGATGAAATAAATTATATTGACTGGAACGATGCAAACTTAAGGGAAGTTAGGTTATGTTCAAGATTGAGAGACGGAATTTGTGAAGTCAGAAAGACATTTAGGACAGGGGGGCATAATTTAACTTTGAAGGTGTTGGATGAGACAGGGAATTCTGTTGAACTGGGGATTAACTTTTCTATTTAAGAAGTTCTTATTTTTCAAGGTCGCTTGTTTGTTTGTGCATAGTTTTACTTACTAAGTAAATAAATTACTTATTTAGTTAATAACAAGATTTAAATAATGAAAAAACTCTTTGAAATGAGAAAAGATGGCGAAGAGAGGCTTTAGATGAAGAAGTATCTTCTTTTGATTGAGGATGAAGAGCTTTGGCAGAAGTTCAAGGATCTTATTGATAAGGATTTGAATACAGAAATCATGGAGTTGATTAAAGAGAAAGTTAAGAAGGAGGGCAAGAAATGAAAAGATTGTGCTCGCAAGTAATTAACCCGCCCATTCGCCCTGAATGGTCTCGCAGGGTTAAAGCGCAAATCTCTGTTTATGTGATAATCGCGCTTGTTTTAGTTTTGCTGATTGTTTTTCTTTATGTTTTGAGAAGCAATGTTGGGCAGGAAGATATTCCGCAGGAGCTGCGCCCAGTTTTTGATTATTATCAGGAGTGCATACGTTCTGAGGCGGCGCTAGCGGTGAATTTGGCGGGGGCTGGCGGCGGCAGGATATTCATTGAGGATTATGTTCCGGGAAGCGAGTATGCACCTTTCGCTTCGCATCTGAATTTTTTAGGAAGTCCGGTGAAATATTGGTATTTCATTCAAGGCAATGGTATAATTCAAGAGAGCGTGCCTACGAAGAGTGATATTGAAGCAGAAATCGCTCGTTTTGTTGAGGGGAGGTTGAAAAATTGCAAGTTTGATTATTACTATAGCCAGGGCTACAATATTTCTCTAGGGGACCCGATAGCAAACGTAGTAATTCTTGAGAATAAGGTCGAGGTTAATGTGGATTCGGGGCTTGCGGTTTCTCGCGAGGGTGAATCTGCGGAGAAGAACGATTATCTTATAGAAGTCACGAGTAAACTCGGAAAGTTTTACAATCTGGCCTTAGATATTTATAATGATGAGAAGCAAAACGCTTTTCTTGAAGACTATGCTGTTGATGTTCTTTATAATTATGCGCCGGTTAGCGGTGTTGAAATCCAGTGCGGACCAAAGATTTGGCTGACTCAGCAGGTGATGGATGACTTGAGGACGGGTTTGCAGGAAAATATTCAAACCATTAAATTTGAAGGATCTTACTATAAACTAACTGATGACAAAAGAAAATATTTTGTTCACGATCTTGCTAGCAGCGAGGCCGTGAATCTTCTTTATTTGAAGGATTGGCCTTCGAGGATTGAAATCAATGGCGATGGTGTTGATGACGAAATCATGGTAGGGGAGCCAGTCGGGACTGATGCAGGGATGGGGGCAATGGGCTTTTGTTATATTCCGTATCATTTTATTTATGACATGCAGTTTCCTGTGATGGTGCAGTTGTATGACGGAAATGAGTTATTTCAGTATCCTATCGTGGTAGTGATTGATAAGAATGTCCCGAGGAAGGCTTTGTCTGGAGAGGCATATGTTGATGACAACGAGTTCCAGCTGTGCGAGTTTATGAGCGAGGATATGACTGTTAATTTGTATGACTCCAACTTGAATAGGGTTGATGGAAATGTTAGTTTTGAGTGCTTTAACCAGAAGTGTCGGCTTGGGGAATCTCAGGGGGGTGTTTTGAGGACAGGGGCGCCGGCTTGTGTAAATGGATATTTGCATGTTAGGGCTGATGGATTTGCGGACAAGAAGCAGATTGTTTCTACGAATAGAGAAAATTTTGTCGAAGTGATTCTGGAGAGGGAGCGCGATTTGGACGTGAGCTTATTTGTTGGTGGAAGAAAATTGAAGGATGAGATTGCTATTGTTTCGTTTACAAAAGATGATGGAAGTGTTAAGACTCTTGCGTATCCTGAGCAGAACAAGGTTGCTTTGTCTGAAGGAAGCTATGAGGTCAAAGTTTATGTTTACGGCAATTCTTCGATTACTCTGCCGGCAAGCAGCAAGACGCAGTGTGTTGAGGTGCCGCGAGGCGGATTGCTTGGACTGCTTGGCAGCACAAAAGAGCAGTGCTTTGATATTAATATTCCGGCAACTAAAATAGACAGCGCTTTAATTGGGGGCGGAATTTTGAATACTTATTTGTTGGATAGTGAGCTTGCGAAGGGCAAGTTGGAAATCAGGTCAGATAGACTGCCTAAGCCAACGTCTATTGACAAACTTGCTGAAAACTTTGAGGTTTTTGAAACTAAACGATTGTATCTGGAGTTTGATGGATCTTAGAATCACTTTCGCAGTTTTTGCAATATTCTTTTTAGTCGGAACTATTTTTTCGACGGGTTATGCTCTTGGGGCGACTTACAGCAGCCTTAGTGCGACTTCGGTGAAGTATCAGACTGCGCCGTCGTTTCAGACGCTTTACAGCAGCCAGGCGAGCACATATTGGCCGATATTGGGAAACAAGGATACTTGCGAAGCTCGTGAAGATTTTATGCTGCAGGTTGCGCCATTTGGCTGTCAGCCGACGGTTGTTAGGAGCGATCTTCTTGCAGAGCAGGATGTTCCGGTGTTCTGCCAGATTAATGCGATAGATATTAATCCGTTGATTGATGTGGAGCAGATTAAAAATATTCAGTTTACAGGGCAGTATCCGCCGGAAATAGCGGGGAGCGGATTTCATCCTGCGAGGGCGGCTTTGGGTTCGTATGAAACTTTGGTTGGCAATCCGCTTTCAAATAATATAGGTTATGTTGTGCTGGTTTTGAAGAGGCAGCCGGATGAATCGAAGCTTCCGAATTCTGTCAATGTGACTTTGAGGGCTTCGATTGAATATGACGCAGGCAATGCTTATGGAATCGGCAAGAGCGAGTTTATTCTGGAGCCGACTTCGTTTGGGGAATGGGACAGCAAGAAAAACAGCCAGAGTTTCTGGAATGGACGCTACTTCATCAGATTGGAGGATGTTGATGATAATTATGCAAGTGTTTCGATTTACAATGGAGACGCCAAGTCTATAACGACGAGGGTTCAGAAAGGGCAGACATCGCAGGAATTTTATGTTCCGGGGATGTACTGCCGAGCGGGATTGAAAATAGCTTATGATGGTTATGTGGCTGCGGAGAAAAAGGCGAGGATAGAAGTTTCGTCTGGGCAGGCAGTCGATTCGTTTGATGTTTATGAGGGCAGTCAATTTTTGGACGGGCGGTGCGGTGTTAGGAAAATCGAGATAGGCAGCGATGGAGAGACGGGGAATGTTATCGGATATTGCGGCAGTGAACAGTTTTCACTCGCACTGAAGAAGAAAGGGGCAGGGGTTCAGGGGACGAGCTCGATATTCTTGAACGGGAAGCAATACCCTGTTGAGAAACTTGGGAGCAGGTATTGGGTTGATCTCAGTAATTACACCGAATCTGCTTTGAAAGCGAAGTATTATCTTGAAGGTTCTACGCGAGAGTTGTTTAAGGAGGGCGGGCCTACTTTCATACTGAACGCCAGCAGGGTGTTTGGTATTGCTGTTCCGAATGAGAATCAAAAGAGTTGGTATTTGAATTTGTACGAGTTGATGAATGATTTTGCGAAGGAGGACAGCGGGGAGGTGCAGAATGTTTCTTATACGCAGAAGTATTTTGAGAATGCGATAGCGTCTTATGAGCTGGTTGCCAGTGATTATCCTAACGAGGGCGAGGGACTTTATGCTAAGGAAGCTTTGAGGAAGGGGATTAATCTTGCTGAGAAGGTCGGCGATAGTATTGCAGCTGCTAGACTGATAAACACTTACTTGGGTTTGTATCCTGGAGATGAGATGGCCGAGGCTTTGAAGGATGAACTTGAGCAGGTCAGGAGTTTGGATATGGCTCTTGCAGGAGAAGTTGTCAGTGTTAATGGCGATTTGAAGGTCTTGAGGTTGATTTCTCTTGAGACGCCGAAGGACAAAGCTTCTGCTGATTTGACCGTTGGAAATCAGGACTTGAAACTTGTTATGGACGATGTGCTTAGGGAT
>JAHIWJ010000209.1 GCA_018816205.1 Nanobdellota archaeon | reverse complement strand
GCTGCGTGCAATGAGCTACAACCAGCTCATTGCTTATGTTCATTCAAATTAGAAAAACATTACTGACTCGCCTTTGCGTCGTTGAAATTCAATCCGAGGGTTAAAACCGCACAGGTTTCTTTCAACTGGCTCGTCCTAAAAAGGCAGTTTTCCTATATTTTCTATGTCAAGATATGATGATTTAAACCCACGAACAGAATTAGAACAAGAAATAACGAAGGACTTAAAGAGGGCTTTTGAAAAGAGGGGATTTGAAGTTAGGCATAACGGAACAGAAAGTAGTCACACAACGGGCGGAAAACCAGATATAGAAATGTGGGATGACAACGTCCATATTAATATTGAAGTTACAAAAACAAAAAAATCTTCGCAGGACAGAGAATACCAATCAATAAAAGACCATCTCGTTCAAACAAAAAGCAAGAATCCTCGCAAAAAATGTTTTATGTGGTTTATTTCTCCAGAAACATATTATAGGACTTTCAACTCAATCAAGGATTCTAATTTTATTTTCTACAACAAAGACGATATGAAAATAATAGCAATTAGTTTTTCCGCATTTGAGATTTTCATAAATAAGTTAATTGAAACAACAAAAGATTTCTATACGAAAGATGAGGTTATTTCATTGTTCAAATATCACAGAGAATTTGTTGATGACGAATCGGTATTAAGATTTTTTGTGCAAAAACTTTTCCCAGAGGATACGGAACTTATAGAAGAAATAAAAGAAGTTGAAGAAAACAAACATGAGAAAGTTGTTAAGGATTTAGTTAGCGGATTTAAGACGCTTGAGAACAGATTGAGAGAATATAGGATAGCCTTAACAAGCAGAGCAATTATGAACGTGATTTATTTGGTTTTTATTAAACTTTATGAGGAAAAAAGACAAAGCGAAGGCAGAGGCAAAAATAGATTTACTCTTGAAGGATTTAGAGAATATCAGGAAGCTATTGACAATCAGGAAAACGCTGTGCATGAATTATTTAATAGCATTAAGAACGACAGAGAACTAAAAAGATGTAAGTTATTTTCTGACGCAGATTTTTTGGAAGAAAGATTAAAAGACGATTTTGTGATAGAACATTTTATAGAAATATTTGAACAATACCATTTTTATACTACGAAGATTGACGGACTTGGGGCGGCGTATGAGGTTTTAGGGCAGTTATCAGGAAAGGATACAAAGGCAGGGCAATTCTTCACGCCTGAAAACGTTGTTAATTTTATGGTTCAGTTGGCAGAGCTTCACGAAAAGGATGTGGTGTTAGACCCTGCTTGTGGCACGGGCAGATTTTTAACGTATGCTATGGAAGATATGATAAAAAAAGTTGAAGGAAAGAGAAATGAAACGGAATTAATAGAAGATATTAAGCATAATCAACTTTATGGGGCAGATGACGACCCGCTTGTTTCAAAGTTGGCAAAAATGAATATGTATATTCACGGAGATGGAAAAACGAATATCTTTGCCAGAGATGGATTAAAACTTGATGAGTTTGATGGAAAGTTTGACGTTATCTTAACAAATCCACCTCTCGGAGATGTAAGTTATAGACACCCTTCTTATGATGAGGATTTTAGAACAAAGAGGATGTCAGTTGTTCCTAAAAAAAGTATTACTGATGAGAAGATTAAAAGACTAAGTAACCAATTAGAAAAAACAAAAGATGAGAAAAAAGCAGAGGCAATACAAAAAGAAATAACAAAGTTAGAAGCAGATAAGGAAAATGGGAGAGAAGAATTTGAATCAACAGGCAACCAAATGAAAGGCGGAGCATTATTCATAAATGCTTGTTACTATTATCTGAATGAGGAAAGAGATAGTGATGAGTTGCCAGAGTGGAGAGGCGGAAAATTCATAACTATAATTGATGAGGGTGTTTTGAATACTGATGATTATGAAAACGTTAGAAATTTCATAAAAGAAAATTTCTATATCAAAGCAGTTATCTCTTTGACACAAGACACTTTTGTTCCTGTTTCTAAAACCCCTGCAAAAACATCTATTCTCTATTTAATAAAAAAAGAAGATACAGACGCAAAACAACAAGAGCCAACATTTTACGCCCACGCCTCGAAAGTAGGAAAAGATACAAAAGGAAGGGCTTGTGATAATCATTTAATCAATCAGAAAAATAAAGACGTTTTAAGAAAATATTTTGAGTTCAAAGAGATGGTTAAAAAATCTTACAGAGGAAACCAATTTGATAAAAATACATTTCAATCCTTAAATTTTGAGGAGGGCTGGTTTGATGAAGAATGATGAAACTTCTCTCTATTTTAAATTTCTTGATGAGGAAGGGAAATTAGATTTTCGGAATAATATAACGATAAATCTTCCACCAACTAAATTTAAGGTTGTTCCGTTAGGAGATATTTTAAATTTCAGAGAAGATAAAATAGAGCCATCAAAAAAACCAATTACAAAGTTTAATCTTATTGGCGTTTTGGACATTCCTCTAAAAAGAACAAAGACAAAATATGAAGAAGTAATAGGTGCTAAAATTTTGAGCCAAAAATTAATAATTCAAGAAGGAGATGTAGTAATTTCAAGAATCAATCCGAGAAAAAATCGGGTTGCCGTTATTCCAAAAAATAAGAATAGTAATCTACTCATTGGTTCAACAGAATTTTATGCCATGTATAGTAAATTTGAAGAATCAAACGACTTATATGTTTATCCTCAATTTTTAGCTTTATTTCTAAAAACAAAATATGCAAAAAAACAGATGTTAAGCAAGATTTCAGGATTAACTCCGAGCAGAGCAAGAATACCAATAGATAATTTTAAGAAAGTTCTAATTCCTCTGCCAAAACCAAAAGAGCAATTAAAAATTTTAGAAAAAATGGATGAAAAAAATAAAGAGATTGAAATGAAGAGAAAAGAACTAACAAAGGAAAAAGCAAAATATGAAGAGCAAAGCAAGACATGGGGTAATGTGGAGATGAGAGAGGTTAAGAAGTTGGGATTTTATTATACTCTTGCCGAAGATATAGAAGAGAGAATAGATTTTACAGCCAATAACCCAGAAATAAAAAGGGCAATAGAACTTATCAAAGAAAACGAACATGATTTATTGAAAGATTTGTTAGAGCAGGATTTTGAATATGGAATTAATGATTATGGGAAAGAAAAGGGAAAAGTGCCTTTTATTAATATTGAAAATTTATCTCCATTAGGAAAAATAAAT
>JAHIWJ010000208.1 GCA_018816205.1 Nanobdellota archaeon | reverse complement strand
TCAAAGATGATGTGGAAGAAATCTATGAGAGATCAGTCGTCCCTTCTGGGAATGGTGCGAGTGTTGTTGCTCCGAAAAAACACATTGGGAAAAAGGCATTGATGATAATTCTTAAAGATTAATTATTTATGCAACACTGCAAATATGCTACGTTTTATGAGAAAGTAGGATAAATTGCCCGGAAGGGGCAGGAAGTCTGAACATGAGCGAAAGAAAAAATTCACAAGCAAGAGAACAAGTAACGGAAATGGTGAGTGGTAGAAGGGGAACGATTGAAGGCAAGAGTAATGGGCCTGGAACAGATGGCAAAACAAACTTTTATTTGCTTGTTCGTTATGGCAACAGAGATTATGAAGAGATACCTGTCGATGAAGAAACATATTTCAGGACCGATGTAGGGGGCTCTGAATGTAAATCAATATCTGCAGGAATTTTTCCTAACGCTTTTAGGCTCCTTGCCAGGCCGTATAATGGGCTGGGAAATGGACGGGTGAATTAGGATGAAACGAAAAATAAGCATTTCAATTGAGGAGCAGAAGGTCAGGGAGTTAGATGAATTGCTGAAGAAAAGCAAGTTTAGGAATAAGAGCCATGTTGTTGAAATTGCCCTTGAGAAATTGCTGGAGGGGGAGAGATGACGAGCAGGATTCATCTTTCAGCATTAGGAATTGAAACGGAAAGCGAGAGATATGCTTACAGGGATGATGGTTTTGTCGAAGATGTAGTAGGGCATATGCAAAAAGTCCACAAGGAGTTCAAACAAGACGCATGTCCGATAATTCTTTTTGAGGGTCCATATGCCGGAATGACGTGGCCAATAATTGATACATCTCCGAAGTTGTTGGTTACTTGTTATGTGCACGAGAAAGACCCCGCAAGAGAATTATTTACTCGGGGACACGAAGAGACTCATGTTTTACACAGGATTGGACAGATGGAACTGCTTTTAGAAAGATTGAGGAAAAAAGGGTTTGATGTGGATTTGTCTCGGTATATGGAACCCTCAGGAAATCCTACGCTTGATGCCGAGGCAAAAGAAGTATTAGCTGATATTGGGGGTTTTTACGGGGCCCTTGCGCATTGTGGCCTTCGGCAAATTCTGGAATCAAACGGAAACTGCGTTTTACCAGCATTTCAAATATTGAGCAGGGCTAGGAGGGATGGGAGATGATTGATCTTAAAAAAATTCAGAGAGAACGTCTCAAGGCAGAATATCAAGACATTGCAGGTTTAGATACATCACGCGCGGTGCCTCTGTCTATTTTGGCTACCGGCGCAGCAATGACTGTGTCTGCTGTCGGAATAATTGGTTATTCGGCGTTAAGAGCAATTAAAGGGGAAATTTGTTTTGATGAATTAAAGAGAGATTCAGTCATTGGTGGTTTTTTGGGAGTTTTGGGGTTGGGCGGGGTAAAAATGGGCTACTCTGGATTGCTGGGTGTTCATGATTTGGAAAGACGTATAGAGGAGTATAAAGAAAGATTATATGAAATTGAACACGGGCCAGATTATTTGACTGGCGATGGCCAGCTTGTTAGACATATTCAGGCAGAAGTAGTTGCTTCAAGACCGCTGGAGACTACAGGGGCATACTCTCTGAGCGAAGGAGGAATGGAAGATGACGCCTGAACAACCACAAAAACCTGAGAAATATCTTGAAGGGGAAATTGTTTCGAGAAATGGAACGCATGTAATTATTAAATATGCAAGACCGGTCAGGGTTCCTTATGCAGGGGCTAAAAGAAGAATTAGCACAATGAAAGTGCCTTACGAGGCGTTAATACCATATGAAGAAGCGAACGACCAGTTTCATGCGCCTGTTAGAGTTTTAGCGCCTCACATTAGGAAGCATCTTGAGGGATTAGTTGACAATGCGATTGCAGGCATGCTTAAAGCGTGGGATGAAGCAGACGAAATGCAAGATGAAGCAGAAATGGGCAACAAAGAAAGAACTGCTGGGCCAAGAACATTCACCCTGGGAGATATTGTAGGAAACAACAAAGAGGAAGGAAGTAAAGAGGATTAGTAAAATGACATTTGAAATTGAACTTGAGCCAAGGGAAGGAGATGAAGGCAAAAGAGAGGGTGGGAAAGATACTAAAAGAGGACTCGGTTATTTTGCAAATGAAGATGTTCCAGATGTTTACCTTGGAGAAATCACAAGAAAGACAAATGATGGGAGATATGTTGCAAAACTTGATGTGCCCTATCGATTTATTTCTTCTGTTGAGGGGGAGAAAGTGAAACGAGCCATTGGCCTCATTGTGCTGAAAGGTGAAAGAATCGGTAGGTTTTATGCTGAGGACGGGAGGAGAGTAAGGGCTACGAGAAAAGTGATGAAAAAATATGTGCAGGCGCTTGTTAATCAAGAAGTAAAAAAAAGAGACATGGAAGCAGTTTTAGAAGAACCAGAGTTGGATGAAGATGATGAACCAATAGTTAAACCGATTGAAGAAATGAACCCTGATGAAGTAGGCGAGGCATTAAGAAAAGAACTTGGGGAAGATTAATCAGAAAGCCTCTTCTTTGATGTCTTCTTTTTTAGAGTGTGGGGGGGATGAACCCTCTTTCTGCTCGGAAGACTTTTTGCCTTCTGTTAATGTTGCCTGTTCGCTTGATTCAAGGTCTTTTTCATTTATAGAATTGATTGCCTGTTTGAAGGCCTTGAATTGTTCTGCCGGAATCCTTGTGCCTGCTTTTGTGAAACCGGTGTATCTTTCGGATTTGACAAATTCCCTGATTGTCAGCCCGATTTTACCCCCAAAATCGTCAATCCTAATCACAATGTCTGTGTCTGGATTTTTTGGAATTCGGTCAATGTCCTTTTCCATTTTTCGTAAAACTGGGTTTTCTATATAAATGTTAGTGTTCATTGATGAGTTATATCGGAATGTATGTTTTGGGATGGTGTTAGACAAAGGAGAAACGAGAGTTATCAGAGAATAAGGCAAAGGCGAGAAAGTTTTAGGCAATTTTATTCGCTTGCAGGGGAAGCAGATTCTAATTTGGAAGCTTATCGGACTTTTTTTAAAGTCTAATTTACTGAAAAGGTTATGAAATCCCTGAAAATCGGAAGTCTAAAATTGAAGAACAATTTAGTTCTTGCGCCGATGTTTGATGTGACTGATTTGCCTTTCAGGCTTTTGTGTCGGGGAGGATATAGTGCGTTGTCTGATAATTTGCGCTCTGCGCCCCGCCGTCCAGAGCGCCCCGACCCCCCACCCCAGAAAGGACAACGCAATAATTCGGGCTGTGGATTGGCGTATACAGAGATGATTTATGTTGATGCGCTTTTGCATGAGAATGAGAAGACAAAACAAATGACGAAAACTTGCAAAGGAGACTCGCCGCTTGGACTGCAGATAACTGGGAACGATGTTAAAGAATTTAAGGAATTTGTTTCTCGAAGGAAATTGTGGGAAAAGTTTGAGCTGATTGATTTGAACTGCGGGTGTCCTTCAATGCGAATTGTCGGAACTCGCGCGGGGTCTTATTTGCTGAAGGATCCAGAAAAAATTGCTGCGATTGTCAGAATATTAAAGTTAACAAAAAAACCGGTGACGGTGAAGATTAGGCTGGGCTTTAGGGAGAATAATGTTTTGCGTTTGGCGAGGATTATTGAGGGGGCTGGGGCTGATGCAATAATTGTGCATGCGCGTTTAGCTGTTGATGGAAATGATGTTAAAGCTGATTGGAAATGGATTGCGCGAGTGAAAAAAATTGTGAAGATTCCGGTGATTGGGAACGGGGATGTTTTTTCTGGGGATGATGCTTTTAGGATGATGAAGGAAACAGGGTGTGATGGTGTGATGATTGGGAGGGGGGCGATTGGAAATCCGTTGATATTTAAGAGGGTGTTGGAATATTTCAAGT
>JAHIWJ010000207.1 GCA_018816205.1 Nanobdellota archaeon | reverse complement strand
GAT
The DNA here is from genome assembly GCA_018816205.1 of Nanobdellota archaeon. Taxonomy (GTDB): domain Archaea; phylum Nanobdellota; class Nanobdellia; order Pacearchaeales; family GW2011-AR1; genus UBA73. The sequence goes on along the minus strand of JAHIWJ010000207.1, from coordinate 2,526 downwards.
AGTATGAGACAAAAAGAATTGGGCTGGCATGTCGCGTTGTATAATCTTAAACGGACAATTAAAACTTCAAACGAAAAAGAGATTCAGCTTTTTTTATTTTTCAAAATTGAAATGGTTTCATTTGGGACAACGCCGTTAAAGGGTTTGTGCGGCCACAACATTTCCTTCATCGTTTATTTCTAATTCATAAGCATGGGTTTTGTAACCCCCGCCTCTCAAAACCCCTCCCAATCTTGAAGTCTCATTTCTCAATCTTTCAAGTAGATTCGCATCTTTTTCAGGATTAAGAACAGCATTTGAAGAAATGCTCAAAAACGAGCGCGGGCCTCCGACATAATCCGGGTTACCCGCAAATCTATCTCTGTAGTCTACAATCTCGTGCCTTTCGGGTAATCTAACTTCAACAAGAAATTCTCCAAGATTCAAATTCCCAGGCAACACAGTGGCCTTGTATCCTGCCAGTCTCACTATCTCTTTGGCTGGCTCCATTTCTGCCTTGCTCATTATTTCATAAACTACTTCCATAACCCCCTCAAGGTCGTGTATATTTAAACCTTCCGTTTGTGACTCCTAAAAAGTAACTACCAAGCTCTAGATAAGCAAATTTATAAAACTCTTTATGCTGTATCCTAAATGTCAGAAAAAAGAGTTGAAAAAAAGTATCTCCCGGAGTTTGTTTACGGCGCAACCGACGGAACAGTCACAACCTTTGCTGTCGTCGCAGGTGTCATGGGGGCCTCTCTTTCAGTCGCAGTAGTATTGATACTCGGTTTCGCAAATTTATTTGCAGACGGTTTTTCCATGGCCACCGCAACCTATCTCTCATCAAAATCAAGAAACGAAATGTCAAATGCACACATGCGCAGATATCACATGGATTTCTTAAAGAACCCAAAGAAATCTGCCTTAGCAACGTTCCTCGCCTTTGTCCTTATTGGCTTCATCCCTCTCCTGCCTTTCGTGATAGGGATTTTTTCTCCAACACTCGAATGCTGTCAGTTTAAATTATCGGTCATTCTTACAGCCCTTGCCTTTCTTATTATTGGTGCAATTAAAGGCAGCATTGTCAGAAAAAACAGGTTAACATCTGCACTTGAAACTCTAGTCATCGGCGGCATCGCAGCAATTCTTGCCTACTTCGTAGGCTATATTTTACAAGGCCTAGCATAAATTTTTAAACACGCTCTTTGGTGTCTTTGCATGGCGAAAGCATCACTCCACGACCACATTCGAAATAGAGAATTCATGGAAGGTGTAGACTTTAGAAACCTAATAAGGACTGTCTCCAAAAGGTTGGGCGAAAACGGGATATGGGGAATTGTCGACTGGGGCGACGGTCGAGCCGAACGATGCTTCGATGGAATAAAAAGAGCGTTCCCCAACGAGACCGTTGAGTTAAGAGGTGGCAGCGTTTTTCAAGTACATCCTTACAAACTTTGGATAGTGAAAGGCCAAGAGGTCCCAACAAAACTCAATGGCAACGAAGTTCACGTAATCTCTTTGGGAATACCACAACATAAAACCTTGCCAGCACACGAGCCCATTGCAGAACTTCTGAAAAAAGCCTACGAAACATACGGAAGCATACAAAATTTTGACCACCCAGCAGGCCCCCGTGCAGGAATAATAGATGCATTCGGAAAAGATATAGAAACCGCCCACGAACTACTTTCTTTAAAAGGCGTCAACGGTTGGGAAGTCTACAATGTTTTATCCGCTTCAGCCCCAACACTGGCTAATTTTCTAAGTTGGGCACAAAGAAGACTAGATCTAACAAACGCACGCTCCCTAAAATTTTATGAAGATAATATAAGACGCTATCACCCAGCAGTTGGCTTGACAGAAGGCACCGACGGCCACCATGTCTGGGAATCAGCCAGGGCTTATTTTAACGTCGACATAAACCTCGAAGAACCGCCAGAAACAAGCAGAGAATTTATAGAATTGCTTCGTAGCGGAATAGCCGGAAACAAAACCTACTCTGGAAGATGTGTTACATCTTTCCGAGGTTGCGCACAGCATTCAGCAGTCATCGCCTGGGATCATCGCATCAAACCCGCTTTGGGTATGAGATAAATCTTTAAAGAAAAAACTCTTTCAACTTGAATGCCCTATGCAGTAACCCACATTTTAATTCCCATACTCCTCGTAGCAATATTCAGAGATTTCATTCTTTCAAAAGAAGCCAGAAAAAAATTCCCCCTCCATTACGTTCTGCTTGCAGGTCTCGGCGGCGCCCTCCCCGACATTGACATTCCGATTTCGATGATATTAAATCTTCTGGGTATCACGGCCTGGGACATTCATCGCACATTCACACACTCCCTTTCCTTTGCGGCGATATTCTTCATTCTCTATCTCGTCCTAAAACCGGTAAAAGAAGAAGCGCGAATCTGCAACATCACAAGACATAAAATAAAACTCAACCTGATTTTTCTGATGCTGGGGATAGGAATCTTAACGCATCTCTTTTTAGACACACTATTCGGAGAAGTCACCTACCTTTTCTACCCATTTTCAAATGTC
>JAHIWJ010000206.1 GCA_018816205.1 Nanobdellota archaeon | reverse complement strand
TAATTAGTTCTTTTGCTATACCTCACTTTCCAAGCACCATGGCCTTCACAATAATCTTTGCCTTTATTTTGGTCTTGTCTGCAATTTTGTTCATAACCGGAGTTGTGAAAGACAACAGTCCACTTAAAATGATTGGTTTAGTATCACTAATTGTTAATTCCCTTCTCTTTTGGATGTTTAACTCAATTTAGAAGAGGCCCTTAAAGTTTTCTTCAATAATTCTCTCGACTTCACTTAACCCCAAGTTCTTTATCTCAGCAATCTTCTTATAACTTTCAATAACATTCGCAGGCTCGTTGTCTTCTTTCTTATCCGGATGTAGAAAAGGCGAATCTGTCTCACAAAGCAAGCATTCCAAAGGCACGCGCGCAATCACCTGCTGAAAATGTTCACTGCTTTTTACATTGGTGGGAATTGTCATCTTCCACCCATTTTCCACAATTCTTTGAATCAGCTTGAAATTCCCAGAAAAGCAATGCATAACTACTTTCTTCGCCTCGGCTTTTTCAAGAACTTCAATTGCTTCCTTCTCGGCCTTTCGCGAATGTACAATCAATGGCTTATCCAATTTCAGAGCCAATTTAATTACCTTCTCAAAAATCTTAACCTGTCTTTCTCTGTCCCCTGTTTCTTTAAAGTCCAATCCAACTTCTCCAATTGCAATAATGCTCTTTCCATTTTCTTTAATAAAATCCAGCTCGGCATCAATCTCTTTATCAGTCATTTTAAGAGCGTCTGTTGGATAAAGGCCAAGCGAGGCCCTAACTTCAGAATATCTTGCAGCAAGTCCCAAAACTTTCCTATTCGCTTCAGGCTTCACGCCGTTGCAAACAATAATTCCAATTTTTTCCTTTCTCGCCCTATTCAAAATATCTTCAATCTTTTCGTTCTCAAAAAAATCCAAATGGCAATGCACGTCTATAAACATTTTAACTCTCAAACAAACTCTTTAATTTAGCTAAATCTATTTCAGAAAAATCTTCAATGATAAGATCAGCAAGATTTTCAAAATCCTCTTTCGTAAAATATTCTGTCAAAACCGCAACAGACTTCATGCCCGCAGCATTGGCAGCCTGAATACCATTCAATGCATCTTCAAAAACAACACAATCAGTAGGATCGACGCCCATTTCCCGAGCAGCTCTAAGAAAAATCTCAGGATTCGGCTTATGCTTTTGAACATCTTCAGAAGTGACCAATACATCCAATTTGTCCCTTACGCCAACAAGGTCCAAGAGTGTTTTCGCCCGATCAGTAGTGCTCGAAGTAGCAACCGCTATCTTAACACTTTCCCCCTTAAGACTTTTTATTAAATCCTGGACAGATTTATCTGGCTTTATTCCTTTATTAGCAAGTTCCAGTTGAATAGCAAACGCCTTCTTTGAAAAATCCAACGAATCTATCTCTTCTTTTATGCCAAAATCTTCTTTCCACATCTCTAACTTATCTCTTAAGGACATTCCCACAGTCTTTTTACGATGCTCTCCATCCAGCTTAACACCATACTTGCTCAACAACTTGTTATATGCGATAGTGTTATAGCCGGTAGTGTTAACTAAGACACTATCCATATCAAATACCACTGCTTTCATCATAGATGGATAGAGAAGTAAGAGGTTTTAAGGTTTTTTACACAACCTTCTCGTAAATCCTCTTCAAAAGTTTTGCGTCATCCAAAGCATTATGCATTTTCAAGCCAGCAAAATTAATTCTCAGTTTTTTGGCAAGCTTAATCGGCGACGTCCCGGGCTCAACACCTTTCCAGAAGAGAATGCTTGCAAAGTCAATCGGCACCCAATGAAATGGAACAATCTCCACTATATCTTTAGGTTCTTTCACGCCAAAAAGCCGGCAAATCCCCATCCAGTCAAACTGATTGACATACGCAACAAGGCTCGGCTTTTCCTTCCCAACGAATTCTTTAATTTTCTTGACAGCTTCTTCTCTAGAGACTTTACTGCCTTTCATGTGCGGAAGAACATACTTTTTAACCCAGGGGTCAATCTCGCCATCAAATTCAATCTCCAGATACAACTCCTCTCCACTCGGCTTTACCAAACCTATGGAAATCAAATCAATCCCATCAGGAGTCAGCTTCGCAAATTCCCCGTCCATAAAAATAATATTCTTCATAGGAAACGCAAGAAAACGAGGGTTTTAAGGGTTTTGTCTTGATTCCAAAAGACTTTAAAAACCAACAACCATTAAGAATAAAATGGGCGGATAGACTAGCCCTCTTAATTAATTTAGCTCTTTCAAAATAACCCGAACAACATTTTCAGCTGCAGAATCCATAGAGATACTTTCTATATTCCTCTTGCAATCTAAAACCTTTTTTTTATCGTGGATAAGGCCAGCTGTTATCTCCTCCAGTTGTTCTTCGTTTTCTGCAATAAATCCAACCTTATTTCTAACAAAATAGTTAGTATTGTTTTTTTCATTTGCAGGAAAACTCCCATGAATCACAATAGGTAATCTGGCCGCTATGCTTTCAGCGAGGATACAACCGCCCGCCTTTCCAACCAGAATATCGCTCACAGCCATAAGTTCTTCAACGTTATCAACAAAACCGTAAATCTTAATATCTTTGTCATATTTTTGTTTGGACAGTTTCTCAAATAGCTCTTTATTAGTGCCTGTAACAACAACTATCTGAAAGTCTCCATCAGTTTGATTGAGTGCCTGAACAGCTTCTTCAACTTTTCCCTTACCAAACCCTCCACCAATCACTAAAATCAAAAACTTGTCTTTTTCTAAACCGAGTTTTTTTCTAATAAGGTTCTTATTCTGCTTCTTAAAAAATTTCTTTTCTACAGGGATTCCCGTGACTAATACCTTTTTGGACCCCACCCCCCTTTTAGATAAATCTTTCTTTGCGTCCTTGCTTG
>JAHIWJ010000205.1 GCA_018816205.1 Nanobdellota archaeon | reverse complement strand
GCTATTTTTGTTTTTTCTGTACCCTTGTTTTACCACAGATAACCTCTTACAAAACGGACATTTTGTTTTCATAGAACACACCTCCTTATCAGGGGGTTAAACTATCAGATTATATAAATCTGACGTTTAGTATACTATATCGGTTTCTGTAACTACTAGTTAGTTATTATATTCTTCTCTTCCAAAATGAATAAATAGCCCTTTTTCTTTGAATTATCATGAATTACAAACGCCTTGCGCTGCTGATTGTGCTGGTTGCTGCGGTAGCCTCGCTGTTCTTTTTTTCGTCTTGGAATAATGCAATGGTTGTTTCTGGCGAGAGCATCTCTATGGGTGTTGGGCTTTTCGGGATGCTGAGCAGGATTTCGCCCTTGCTCGCTGGATTTTTAGCAGTTGTTGCGGTCGGGGTTTTAGTCCTGATTGTTTTTGACAGGTAATTATCATGCCGCCAATCCTCCCAATCAATTATTACACCGGCCCCGCCAGACCGAGAATTGTGGGCTTCTTATTCTTATTATTAAACTCTAGAGGGCATTTGCTTTTTCAGCAGAGATTATAACCGACATTAGTATTTCAGTGGCACAAACACAAAACCCGGAAATTCTTTGACCTTGACAGAATTATTCTGTTTTTTGATTTGAAAGATAGAATTTTTGACAGGGGTTACGATAATTCCTTTGCTTGTGAGTTGAGAGTAGAGATGTTTCGGCAGGTTGTCTGCGCTGGCGGATATGAGAATCTTGTCGAAGGGTGCTTTGCTCGGGAGACCTTGGAAACCGTTTTTTGTTAAAACTTTTATATTTTGATAGTTTTTTAGAAAGGACTTTGATTTCCTTGCTAGACCGGGAATTAATTCGAGTCCAATGATTTGGCTTTCTGGGGAAATTTCTGCCAGAAGTGCGAGAACGTAACCGCAGCCGGAACCAATTTCGAGAATTTTTTGTTTGGGTTTTAAGTCGAGGAGAGAAAGCATGAAGGCGATTGTGCAGGGCTGGGAGATGGTTGCTCCATTTTCCAGGGGCAGGGCGGTGTCTTCGTAAGCCAGAGGACGGAGAATCGGGGGAAGGAACATTTCCCGAGGGACGTTTGCAAATGCTTTAATTATCTTTTTTGAAAATCCTTTTGATTTCAAGGAGATTAGAAGATTGTCTCTACCCATGCACATTGAAGTAATTTAGAGTATTAATTTTTGTCGCCTGCGTTAACAGCAGTTAATGACATATCCACAACCTTTATTAATGAATTTTTTTTATAGGCCTTATGGCTGGAAAGGTTAAGGAGTTGACGTCTAACACATTTGATGGTTTCGTTAAGGAGGACAAGGTCGTAATTGATTTTTGGGCGCCGTGGTGTGGTCCGTGCAAAATGATGGGACCGATTTTTGAAGAGGCTGCATCAGATATGAAAGACAAAGTTAAATTTGGGAAGGTTAATGTTGATGAGGGTTCTGATTTGGCACAAAGGTTTGGAGTGATGTCTATTCCTACGATTATGTTCTTTCGGGATGGGCGGCCAGTTGATAAGGTTGTGGGCGTTTTGCCTAAGGAAGATTTGATTAAGAAGATTAAGGAGATTAAGTGATTATCATTAATCACTGGAGAATTATCTGTCAAATTCATTTTTAGTAGGTGTAACTATTCTGTCTACATCCCGATTTATCCTTTGTAAATTCTGTCCCATGTTTACCCTCTGAGGGTTTGAGTGCGTTCAGACCATTTTTGCTACCTTATTAAAATAAGCTCTTTTTAAATAAAATGTAACAGAAAGAATTATCGAAAGTATAACAAAATAAACAAACATTCTATTCTTTTTTGTGAGATTTACCGAAATTATCACCCCATCTCCTTCTTCTTTATTGTCTTTTGGAGAAAAGGGGATATAAGTGCAGTTTTGTTCTGTTTCTGGGGTTTTATATTTATCAGGACAAGTTCCGGTATTAGTGCATTCTCTTATTTGCCTCATGGAAGGAAGGCATTCGCTCCAATCTGTGCAGTTCCATCTGTATAAACAACCCCCACCACCGCTGCTTGCCTGTTGTTCTTCAGGCGTTATACTTTCGCTTGTTGCAGAATTGCCCATAACAAAAACCTCATCAGAATTATCAAAGAACGTTGTTTCTGCGAAGGCTAAAGGGATTAATAAAAATGGTGATTATAGCATTCTAGCACCAAAAAAGCTTATAATTAAGTAAAACTACGACGAGAGTAATGAAAAAGATATTGTCAGACAGATATTTTCTAGGC
>JAHIWJ010000204.1 GCA_018816205.1 Nanobdellota archaeon | reverse complement strand
TCAGCAGTCGCACGCTATCAAAATCAATAAGAACTTCCGGATAATGGCTCAACTTTTCAGCAGCTTCCCCAACCTTATTTACAAATTCCAAAGATTCCCGAAAATGGCCAAAAGAAAAGACCTTACTCAAGGCATTCATTTCTAAGGCCCAGTTTTCCAAATCTTCCATTGCTTCGTTAATTTCTTGCAAGGTCAACATAAAATATACTGAAGAACCAAATTAATAAACATTATGTTAACACAAGGCTAGATATGCCGCCGCAGTGTAAACAGCAAGCCTGATTCTCTGAAGCTTTTTTTCTTCCAAAGGATTTATCCATTCTTCGTAAATCGCCCTGCCAACTGCCTGAGAGATTTCTCTAAGTCTGCTTTTTGGTTTTTCTCCGAAACACTCTTGTATAACAAGTTGTGTCAGTGTGTTTGTCGTCATTTTTCCTCCCGGCCCTAGAAATAGAACCAACTTCCTATCCTGCACCCCTTTTAAACCTTCCGCTTTCGTAAAACCAAAAACTATAAATACTATTATGAATATATATTCATAACTAAATAAGTTGTTTTATACAACAAGGAGACAAAAATGCCAAGATTTGACGGAACAGGACCAAATGGACAAGGCCCACTAACCGGGCGTGGTGCAGGAAACTGCACAAACGTAGTTGCACCGGGTTTCAGAAGGGGCTTCGGTAGAGGAAGAGGATTGGCGCGAAGGGGGGAGTTCATACAAGTTCCTCCAAGAGCAATGCCCTCAAACATGACCGAAACTGAAGAAAAACAATACCTCGAAGAGGAATTAGAAGCCTTGAAGCAAGAGATGAAAGAAATAGAAAAACGGCTGAAAGAACTAAATTAATTTTTCAGGGGGCAGTAAACTTTAAATATTATTTTGAATGATAATTCATTATGGTAAAGAAAATTCTGCCCCCAACCTATTTTTATCTAGGACTCATTTTTATTGTTCTAACCCATTTCTTTTTTCCAATTTCAAAAATAATTTTTTTCCCATTCAATTTACTCGGAATCATCTTGATTCTCCTAGGAACCGCGTTAAACCTTTTTGCCTGGTCACACTTTATTAAAAACAACACAACACAAAACCCCCATAAGCAGCCAAGCAAATTTATTCAAGACGGCGTCTACAAACTAAGCAGAAACCCAATGTATCTCGGAATGCTGGCAATTCTCTTCGGCGTATCAGTCCTATTTGGCGATTTACTTTCATTCCTATTTCCAATACTCTTCTTAATAATCATGAACTGGTTTTTCATTCCACTCGAAGAAAAGAACATGGAAAAACAATTTGGTAAAAAATACAGGGAATACAAAAACAAAGTAGGGCGGTGGATATAATGCCGCGTCCCAGACTAAGAAGAAGAATTTGTTTTGAAGCAAAGGCCACTTACTACAAACCAGCAGGAATACCTTTAAGGGCTTTAGAAGAAGTGGTGCTCAAAAAAGACGAGCTGGAAGCTTTGCGTTTGCAAAATCTAAAAGAGCTGGATCAAGAAACCGCAGCAAAACAAATGCAGATTTCACAACCAACTTTTCATAGACTGCTTGTTGAAGCAAAAAAGAAAATCACCGATGCTTTAATAAATGGAAAAGCAATCAAGATAGAACAATGAACAAGAAAAACTCAAATCTAATCATTTGGACAATCATCGTCGTAATAATTCTAATTGTTGCCATAATAGAGTTCTGGCCATCAAACTCTGCCAATGTAGACGAAGCTACAATGCGCTGCATCGCCCAAAACTCTAAGCTCTACGTTTCAAAAACTTGCCCCCATTGCGCCCAGCAAAAACAAATCCTCGGGGATTATCTCAATTTATTCAACACAGTTGACTGCGTCGATAATCGCCAGGCATGTATTGACGCAGAAATAGAATACGTCCCGACCTGGGAAATCAACGGCGAAAAAACTACTGGCGTCTTTGAAATTTTAGAACTCAAGGAAATGACTGGGTGTTAAAATGTCTCTAATCACAACAACAATCTCGCTTGCACTGGTCGACGCAGTTAATCCGTGTGCTTTGGCTGTAATGGCAATAATGCTCACTGCCCTCCTATTCAAAAACCCAAAGAACAGATCAAGAGTTTTAATCGGCGGGCTAATGTTCACTCTAGCGGTTTTCATCCTATATTTTCTCTACGGCGCAATTCTCGTCCAGTTCTTCTCGCACCTTATTCCAGAAACCAGCCTCTACTCACTTTACATTTTCAAGGGCTTCGGCATCTTGGCGATTCTCCTCGGCCTCCTCAACCTGAAAGATTTTTTGAATTATAAACCTGGAGGCGTCGGAACAGAAATGCCAATTTTCATGCGACCAAAAGTCAAAGCATTAATCAACAAAGCAACCTCCCCCGCAGGCGCCTTCATTGTCGGGCTCTTCGTAACAATATTCCTCCTTCCCTGCACAATTGGCCCCTACATCATCGCATCCGGAAACCTCTCCCAGCTTTCATTCTACCAGACGATTCCCTTGCTCCTGCTCTACAACCTAATCTTCATACTCCCGATGATAGCAATAACTTTAGTCATTTATCTCGGCCTTACAACCGTCGAAAACGTCTCCGGCTGGAAAGAAAAGAACACTCGTTACTTGCATCTTGTGGAAGCGCTTATCCTGATTATCCTCGGAATTTTAATGTTTACTGGAATTATTTAACTCCGTTAACAAACAGTTTAAATATAACGGCTGTTAACCAATACCATGAAAGTTGGAGACCAAATAACTGATTTTGAATTTAATGCTTACCACAAAGGTAACTTCACAAAAGGAAAATTATCAGATTACAAAGGTAAGTGGATTGTACTATTTTTCTACCCAGAAGACTTTACTTTTGTCTGCCCGACAGAAATTAGGGCATTCGCAAAGCATCACAAAGACTTTGAAAAAGAAGGCGCAGCAATTGTCGGAGCATCAACAGATTCGGTTCACTCCCACAAAGCATGGTTCGAGCGCGACCTGCCAGAAGTAAAATTCCCAGTCATTTCAGATTCAACTCACAAAATCTCAGAACAATTCAACGTCCTGCAGGAAGACGGAACTGCTCTAAGAGGCACTTTCATCATCTCACCCGATCAAATCTTAAAATACACAGTTGTATCCGACAACAATGTCGGTAGAAGCGTCGAAGAGACTCTCCGCGTGCTAAAAGCACTTAAAACAGGCGAACTATGCCCAATCGAATGGAAACCTGGAGAGAAAACACTCGGCGCTTAATAATCACTTCTTCCCATTCTTCTTAAAAAAACTCAACATCTCTTCAGGAAACGGCATCACAATTGTAGAATTCTTTTCCTCAGCAATATCATTCAATGTTTGGTAGAAACGAAGTTTCAAAGCAGAATCCGACTTTTCAATAATCTTCCCAGCTTCAAGCAATTTCTGCGCAGCCTGCTTCTCCGCTTCCGCATTAATAATCCTCGCCCTTCTGTCTCTTTCAGCTTCTGCCTGATGAGCCATTGCTCGCTTCATATTCTCAGGCAATTCAATATCTTTAATTTTAACGTCAGTAACTTTTATTCCCCAAGGATCTGTTTCCATATCAACAACCTTCTGAATCTGATTCCCAATTTCCTCCCGCTTCGCAAGCACAGTGTCCAACTCAGACTTCCCAGTCATATCCCTCAACGCAGACTGTGCCAACTGCGAAATCGCAAACTTATAATCCTCTACCTCCAGCACTGCCTTTTCAGAATTCACCACTTTGAAAAAAACCACGCCGTTAACCTTCATCGGAACATTATCTTTCGTGATTACTTCCTGCGATGGAATGTCCGTCGCAATAACTCTTATGTCTACTTTCCTTACTCTCTCAATTATCGGGATAACCCATCTAAATCCTGGCTGCAGCGTCCGAACATACCTTCCGAGTCTAAATTTAACAGCGCGCTCATACTGATTAACAATTCTAATTCCAAATAAAAAAATTAAGACTGCAATTCCTCCAGCGTAATACCCCCAAACCATAAAAAAGCCAACTTCTCAGACTATTTAACTTTTCTTCTTTTTTCTTTTTCGCAACATTTAAATAATTTCTTTTCCCAATATAAAAATGGTCTTAGAAGAACAAATTCTCGACTCAAGCAACGCCCTAACAGGTTTTTTCCTAGGCGGTGTATTTGTAGCACTTCTTGCCCTAGGTATCCTAATCGCACTTTTAATCCTCGCAGCAATTTACATCTACTTCGCACTCGCCTACAAAACTATCGCAGAAAAACTCAAATTCAAAAAATCCTGGATTGCCTGGATTCCAATAGCCAACTGGGCAATGCTCCTGCAACTTGGCGGATTCCACTGGGCTTGGATTTTCCTCTTGCTCATTCCAGTTCTAGGTTGGATCGCGGTCTTCGTCTTGCTAATCATCGCACACTGGCGCATATTTGAAAAACTCAAATCCCCCGGCTGGTTCTCTTTGAGTATGATAATCCCAAAGGTCGGCATAATTCTGTACGCAGTTGCTGTCGGCATTGTAGCCTGGAGTAAGAAGAAAAAATAATTTTATTCTCAGAAGATGAAATTAAAAAAAAGAACAGTTTATCTCACAGTTTTAATAATCATTTTCATTTTAGCTCTCTTTTATTTCCTCAAAACTCCAAAAGAAATCTACAAAGTCGAAGGCAACACCCTAAGTTATGCAGAAAACCGGCCTAAACCAAATTATCAAATCACCCTAAACTCCACAACCCAAAACCTAGAAATCTACAACATCAACTTCGAAAGCCGCCCCTTCCTCGACCAAGAAACTACAATCCACGCTCTTCTCTTCCTCCCAAAAGACAAACAAAACCTTCCAGGTTTAGTCTTCCTTTCGGGCGGCGGTGTAACAAAAGAGGCGGTTTCAAATTTTTCTTCTCGCATCGCAGAATTAGGCTATGCTATTTTAGTGATTGATCAACGCGGCCTTGGCGAAACAGGCGGAGCATACCTGCCCCCACAGCAGGACTATCAATTTTTCACCCAAGGAGAAGAACCAATACAGCATCTCAGCGTTTACGATGCCCTAGCTTCATTCGATGTTCTAAAAGTCATTCCAGAAGTTGACAAAAACAACATCGCCCTCATGGGAGAAAGCATGGGCGCAAGATACGCAATTATCGCAACAGCCCTAGACGACAGAATCAAAGGTCTTATCGTAATAAGCGGCGCAGGCTTTAACATAGACATAAACCCAATACAACAAGGAAACGATTACCTCGTGTCAATCGACCCAGACCATTACATTTCCAAAATCTCTCCTCGCCCAGTATTCTTCCTCCAAGGTACAAACGACACTGTCGTCCCGCTGCAAAATGCCCAAAACACGTTCAACAAAGCCAAAGAACCAAAATATTTCTTCAAAGCCGAAGACTGCAGCCACGGTTTTTGCGAAGAAATGTGGGATGAATTGAAGAATGATTTAGAAACTATCTCTAAATAAAATAGTCAGAAGGATACTTAATTTTGATACATCTTTAAAGTAGTTACATAAAGTAAACTTTAAATATACTGCAGTGTTGCATAAATAATTAATCTTTAAGAATTATCATCAATGCCTTTTT
>JAHIWJ010000203.1 GCA_018816205.1 Nanobdellota archaeon | reverse complement strand
TGATTGGTTATTTTTTTAGGGCCAAACAAGGGTTCTGGAAGAGCTGCGATTATTAAATACACAGTGAGGACTGCAAGGACGATGACAACTGCGACGAACTCTTTTTTCATTGCTTAATTTATGGTTGTAGATATTTAAGGTTTTGGTTTATAGACCTTGATGTGCTGAAAAATCGTTAAAAGCATATTTATAAAAGTCTCTTTCTTCAAATGATAATGGAAGAAAAACCAGATGGAATGACCTTAATTTTATTACTGGTCTTTTTAATTTTTAGCATGGTTAGCGCGAGATTGTATTTTTTATACTTTGGCGCTCAGGAACCTCCGCGTGCAGATACTGACATTTTTACAGTCAGCTACAAGATTGCTGAAGGCAGTGTACAAGTTTATGCAGGGTTTAATCTAATAGAAATGGATGTTCAAAGACAGACGGGACCGGGAAAAACATCAGGGTTTTATGTCGTTATAGAAGATGCAGGCAAAAAAAATTTCTCACAAAAAGTTTCATCAGATTTAGCAGAATTACAGACCATAACAGTAAGTTTGGATTATTCTTTTTCTGGTTTGATAAGACCATCCAAGATTTTAATCATCCCGATACTTATTGATAAAGACGGGGAAGAAATACGAGGGAAAAATGTTTCTGAATATTTAATACAAGACTCTGATTCGGGTTTTAGTAAGAATATGGAACTAGAAAATAATAAAACATGCATCTCTGGAAAAATTGAAAATTGCTACACGGGGCCTATAGAAACAAGACAAGTTGGAATCTGTCGGGACGGAGAAAAAGCCTGCATAAATGAAACATGGTCGTCGTGTGAAAATCAGACCACTCCACAAACTGAAGATTGTGCTGATTCTTTGGATAATGACTGCGACGGCTTTTCGGATCAAGATGATGCAGACTGTCTAAGTTGTCTTGAGAAAGAAATTTGCGGCAATGATCTGGACGACGATTGTGATGGTTTCTCGGATCAAGATGATGCAGACTGTAGACTTATGTCAAAACAAAACCAATTTCCAGTAATCTGGTATCTGACATGGGGAGACGATGCAAGCCTTATTCCGCAAATAGCAAGTTCAGGGGTTGTAACGCATGTTGTAATTAATGCTCTTGATTTCAATGAACTTCCAACGCTAAACAGCGACATAATCAATAAAATAAATCTTGCAAAAGCAAATAATCTAAAAGTAATCTTAAAAAGGAATCTTTGGTTTGAAGACGGAGACAGAAGTTCACAGGATTTTGCATTGCCCTTTGCTGATGCTTACACCGACGCCTCAATACTTTACAGACAAGATTATTACGAATGGTTCTTGGAAAGACTACATATTGAAGCTGAAGAATATGATGTCGAGACAGCAATAGACACTGAAGCATACGGATATCCTTTAATGTATAGTGAATATGTTAATATGAATTCCAATCATACAGCATTTGTAAGACTGCAGAATATAATTTCCAGTGCTATTCAATTGGAAGGAAAATCTGGCTATATCTTCCCATCAGAACACAGCAATACCATGCCAGAAAGTGGAATTGTTGCATTGTCAGAATTAGGTGAAATAAAAATAAGCGAATTTAGTTATTTAGACTGCCCATGGAGGTTTAACTGGCTCAACAATCAAGATGTTGATATTTTAGGAATTTGGGTAACAACAGACCAGCAGTGTTATCGCCCAAGCGATGAAACTTCCTGCATAACTTCTGATTACAACCCGCCACAGCATTGTTCAACGCTAACAGACAGAGCTCTTTGGACAGTTGATACAATTTACAGAAATGTGGATTATTGGTATGGGCAGAACAGGGGATTATTTATTTATTCTTCAGGCAGTGATAGAACTGCTTTCATACAAGAGTTTAATAGTTACTGCCAAGAAAACAAAGAAACATGCGAGCGATATAAAAATTAGTTTATAGGCCCCATTTAAACATTTTCTAAAACAAGCAGTGCTGCTAACGTTCATGCCCCATTGCACAGGCTATAACGGCTACAAC
>JAHIWJ010000018.1 GCA_018816205.1 Nanobdellota archaeon | reverse complement strand
GATATAACTGGTATCGCTTGCATACATGAGTTTCTCTTCTCCCCGGGCCAGAAGAAACCCGAGACAAGGGATATCATGCACCAGATCAAAAGGCTTTACGGTCCAGGTTCCGATCTTTATCTGTTTGCCAGCTTCCAATATATGTAGTCGGTGGCCGGAAAGTCTTGATGCTTCAGCCGTATCCTGCGAGCAATATATATCAATCCCGGCTTTCATGAGATCCTTTGTAGCGCAGGCATGATCGCCGTGACCGTGAGAGGTAAGACAACCTGCAATACCAGACAACTTGTAATTCAGACTTTCCTTGATCTTCTTTATCGGCATTCCGGCTTCTAGTAAAAGATTGTCAATTTGATATAAATTCCCGGAACTGCCGCTATGATGGATTATGATGTTCATTAAAAATCAGGTATCCCCGCCACTGTCCCTGTCTTCGTTCCTGTCTCTGCTTCTGGGTTGTTTCCAGAACCGCTCATTTTGTAGTTGGCATACACTTCACACGGTATTTCACCCTTTTCATTCTCCTGGCTGCTCTTGCATTTTTCCTCGCAGAAAGAAATCCGTGTCTTTTCCCCGGTATCAGGGCAATGTTTAATAAATGTTTTTTCTTTTATTGTAGAAGGGTTTTCTTGTTTCTGCTCGGGCTCCTTTATTGCTGTTAATAGTGCCGCATGGGCCTGCCGATGCGTTAAGCCACTGATGTTGATATTTCGGGTCTTGCATTCTGCTGCCAAGATATCAGGCTTATCGCCCTTATACCATTGCTGAAGTTCCGATTTGTAGGGATCCCATATAGGTTTAACGATGGTGGAATCCTTTTTCTCTTTCGGATTCTCTTCAGGTTCCTCATCAATATCGATGATATCCCGGTTAGCATGATCTTCTATTTGAGTCAGGGCCTCCTCTTCGGCCTCAATCACCTCTGAGCGCATGGCCGCCAGCTTCAGGTGCTTATCATCGCTGCTGTTGATAATAGGTTTGCAGGCGTGGTTAATGACCGTTCTCCGGCACATATCGGCTATGAACTCATCATGCACTGAGCCTTTTTTAATGCTCCCGTCTTTTTCTACTGGATGAACAGGGCTCTTTTCCCATGCCTTCTTGATTTCCTCAAAGGTCAAAAGGTCGGTCTTTATGATCTCGCCATTCTTGTCAATAACCATGCAGTAGGCGGCTTTTATCTTCCTAGAGTTCACCGCCTCAATGGTTTGCCTATGTTTTACGATCTGCTTCCGTCCCTTGATGATCTCATATTCCAGTGTATCAGCCTCGTATACGGGCTCGGCTATGATATCATCGATGTTCTCATCAACTCTTTTAGCCAGGGCCATGCTTCCAAAATAGGATCGCTGGAAAGCGAGCTGTTTCCCATAAACGATAAAGTATCCCTGCTTTTTGGCAGGATTCAGGCCGGTGATTACCATATCCAGCAGCGAATTAAAGATGCTGGCCTTTGTGCAGACTTCAAGAGCAAGATTTTTATCCTTGTCTTTTGTTTCCTGCAAGATAAGCCATGCCGATTTCAAGGCATTTTGCGGACTGTAATCCGGGGGAAAGTGAAGTTCACCGCCTGATTGCAAAGCCTTGATTCGCTTGCTCACTGCGTCAATCGTTTCGTCTTTGATTTTTGCTATTTGTTTTTGGTCAGTCATTTGTTACCTCCAATTTTGGATAGTTAATTATTAATTCTCTATAACGAGTTCATTAAACTTTTTATCAGCAATCAAGCTAATCGTTTGACAATCCATATCCAGCTCGCTCGTAAGGGATTCTTTATGATCAAGCCAGAGGACAGCCTTCACGTTATAATATTCTTGCAATGTCGATATGATATCGCAACCTATTACAATTTGTTCTCCTGTGCTCAATCCTCCATTGTATGGGGTTCCGTGATATAAGGTTTCACAGGTCTCATCAATACCACCATTTATCAAAACATTGAAAAGTTTGAAACGTGCGAGCGGAAATTTGGAATTTATTTTGCTCTCAAGAAGATCCACTTTCGCAACCGTGAATTTATCCATCAGAGATATCTGCCGCTCAAGCTCCTCATAATCCGCAGCCAACTTCTTTTCCTCTGCGCTCAATTCTTCGATCCGGATGCGGGTCCTCTTAGAAGCATCGATTGTGGCAAGCCGTATTCGGAGTATGCTTCGCAGTTCCTCTAATGGGGATGTGTCGGGGGGCACGTTCTCAGTAATCTGCTTTTCAATCGCTTGAATTTCAGCCTTTGTCTTGTCGATCTTGCCCGTATCGAAAGGTACATTAATGGGGATGCTTTTTAGCTCGATCTGCGCTTTTAGGTCCTGAATGGCTACATCATTGTCTATGCCTTTTTTTGTGATTTCTTCAATTTCTGCTGCTAGGCGCTCATTCTCAATTTTTAATGTTTTGCCATTGAAATTGATATCGTTAAGCACATATGCTTGATTCTCGTTATGCTTTTTAATAGCCTCCTGGACCTGATCTTTGGGGAGTGATTGCTTGCAGGTTGGGCAGGTATCCACTACATCCGCATTTTTGCTTACTACCTCGGCATATTCCATCCGGAGCCGCGCCATTTGCTCTTCGTTGCGCTTTATCGTACTCTCTTTTTTGGCTAGTACATTCAGTGAGTCTTCGGTGTATGCTTGCTTTACCCTCAACTCTTTTTCCAGAGTCCCTATCTTATCATCAATAACCTTTGTGGCTTCCCTGTATGCTCTGCTCTTCTCCATTTCAAGCTCTGACAGCTTCGCCTGTAGCTCCGCTTTCTGTTTTCGCAATAAAGAGGATTGCCTGTCATCCTTCATGGCCTGAATCGCATCATCAAGCCTTTTGATCTCTGCATGGATAGATTCAACGTCATATTCTGATACATCGGTAAGGCTTTTATCGAGTTCGTCGATCCTGGAGGGTATTTCTTTCAATCTATCGTTGATTTCCTTACGTTTTGAAGTAATAACCTTCTTTTGATTCTCTATTAATCTATTGCCGAGAAGTTCAGGGAGGCTGGCAAGTGCCTTATCGGATGCAATAACGTCACTGTCTGATATATCGCCGCATACTTCCAAGAGCAGCGCCCGACGTTTCTCCCAATGGAGGGAATTAAAATACATGGGAGAAGTGAGGAGTTTAAAGGTTTCCTCGTTAATGATGCTTTGGACCCGATCCTGATATTCACGTTGCGTTATGGGTACTCCATCAATATAGTAATCTGTTGTATGCCCGGTGAAATCAGATTGCGAAGATCCCCTTTTCTTGGTATATTTTTCTTTCAGTACCTTTTTCAGTGTGAGGACTTGGCCGTCAATATCGAATACTTCCTCAACGCTATGCTCAAGATTGGGGATCTCCTGGCCGTTCTTGAGAGTTTTGATAGCAAAATCAGCCTTGCCCTCGGAGTCCTTGTTAAAGAGCAACCAAAGAAACGCATCCATTAAAGTTGTCTTACCTGAACCGTTTGCGCCTCGTATGAGGCATTTACCCCCCGGCTCAAGGGTGAATTTCCTTATGCCTTTGAAGTTCTCAAGGCGCAGAGATTTAAGTTTGATTTCCATGGCGTCTCCTTCCGTTTCGATTTTTAAATATATCCTCTATACGCCAGACCATGAGATAGACGATGAGCAACCAGAGAAAAATTATGCTCATGTCGAGAGTGTCGAGATAATTAAATAGTCCGGCCATGATACCTCCTGTTTAGGGGGGCTGGGGCAGGGAGTTGAACCCTGCACAGAAGAACCTACAGCCATAAACGAGCAGTTCTTCCCCCAAGTCCCAGGCTCGTTACACCTCGCTTATGTTGGGTGCGTCTACCCTTTCCGCTACCCAGCCCCTTAACATCTTGTGTGTGGGAGGCAGGATTATTTTAATAAATCCCATTTCTCCCGATAAATTTCAAACTTTGGCTCTTGTAGCCTATCATAGGGACTATTCTCTTTATATGGGTAGTGTGGATGCACATAAATTGTTTTTCCAAATATCACCTCAATGGGGATTATATAATTAACATTTTCAAGACAAGTTATTACTATAAAATCACAATCCTTTTTAGTTAATTTAATTTTAGCATCCCTTCCCTTACAACAAATTACTTTATACCCCCTGTTTTTGGTCCCGCTGGAACGAGATGTAGACTTTATTTGTAGTCTGTTTATTTTTCCATTCCAGTCAGATATTAAATCGTATGGAGAATAATCCCCCTGCGGTTTTGAAACAACAAATTCAAGTTTCAACAAGTGAAGCATAATTCTCATTTCATGATAAAATCCAATTCTTTTTCCCATATTATCATTCCCAGTTATTGAATGGTGTGGGAGAGCAGGAGTCGAACCTGCTCTAGTGCGGTGACCAATGGCAAGCAATAAGTCCATTCGGGCCACAAGTGCCTCCATATAACATTTTCCTCAAACATACTTATTTTCCCACCCACTAGTTTGCCAACTTCCGCCATCTCCCACATTTAACATCTTGCAGAACCTAACTATTGAGAATCTCCTGTGTTAAAAGTTGTCGGTTGCCTCTAAGAGTTATGCTGTTGGGTTGCCTCTTCAACACATGATCCAGTTCCGTCAAATTTTCCTTCTTTGGTAAAGAAGAAATCTCTGTTTTTTACCATTGGCACTTTATCCGGCATATCAATATGAATCTTGTTTAGCCGTTCACCTTCGGTAACGGTAATGTGGATTCCGGTAACAAGGTCTGTGAATTTCCACGGCTTGATTTTGATTACGGTGTCCATACGTTTCTCCTGTTAGGTTAAAATGTTGTTGTCTAGTCACCTGATACCATTGCCAGTATTATCAATGGGAATACTGATATCCACAAATAATGATTAAAAAACCCACTGATAAAAAATACAATGGCGGCTAAAATGAATGTTTTTTGCATTAGGTTGACCTATTGCCTTTCCTAACCGATAAATCCGATCAGGGCTTCAGATGCTTCTTGGAGCACTTCCCGTAAACCAGTCAAAGCATCCTTCATTTCCGCTCCAAAGTCTCCAGATGGGTTTTTATCTGGCTGATCCTTTGGTTGCCTTACTCTTGCATTAAGCTGCAAAGCCCTGGTTCTGATCTCGGTTGCAATTTCATGGCACATTTTACACTGCTCACGGATTCTGTCGGCATCTGATACTTCAATTGCTTTTGGCTCTTTTCCTTCATTCATGCGTTCCTCCTGTTAAGTTAAAATGTTGCCTTCCCTTGCCGTATCCCCTTCTCTCAGTGACCAAGGTCTCCTTAGAGAATGGTTTGAGGTTATGGGGTAAACCCTGTCCTCCCTGCCGTCATTGCGTACAGGGGAGAGGGGACATTATTCCATATACATAACTGGCTTTCCGATTGATTCAGCATAGTCAATTTCGCTCTTTGTTGATTCGCCGATATAGCCACCAATATTCAAAACAAATACTTCATCAGCAATATCAATTTTTCGTTTATGTACCTCATCAACTATTTCTTCAATGCCTTCTTGATCGCCAATATGAGCTTTATCTTCTCCTGCGAAATACCAATCTGGCAATGCGCACCAACTAAGGACAACAAAACCTTGTTTAGTCAATTCCCATTGTTTAACTAACATTTGTTCAGTATATCGAGTTGAACCACAAAGGCAAATAATTTTAGGTTTTTTCATCTCTTCTCCTTTCCTCTCAGGGGAGAGGGGGTTGTATCAAACTATCAACAGACATCATTAATGGTTGCAGTGGCTTATTAAAGGTCAAGACAGAAAGCCACATCTTGCCGGTAAATAATATTTTCAACCTTTCCAACCATGATAATCCCCAGCAAGATGTAACAAGACCATCCTCTGTTTTGTGTGCTGGTAGTGGCAAATATTCGGGTTGATGTTCTGCATAAATCGTATTACAACCATTAAATTCTATTATTCTCATTTAATTTCCTTTCCTCTCAAGGGAGAGGGAGTGTTTGCTATGTGCCCTCAAGGGGGGTGAATTTGTCTGGAGCCCCATACGTTATTTTTTCAAACTCAGCAGCAGTTATTTTGCTTGAGTTTTGCACATCAATGGCTTCACCATGATGTGACTTACCATTTAAGGCAAGCATCTGGACTTTGTTTACTCCAACGATATGTAGGACATGTTTACCAGCATCAAAGTCAAACCTCTGCCCCACATGATAAAACACCTCCGGCTTCGGCTCCTTCACCTCGCGGATGAAGCCGTGATTAACGAGATAATGTGCCTCATCTATGCTCTCTGCCACTTCCTGGGTATAATCGGCGGGCAATACATCATTAGGGGCGTAACCGTCGGCTATTATCCTTCTGGCAACCTCAGCGAGTTTATCAGAGCAGGCCCCCTCATTGTGCAGGGCTTGCAGGGTTATGTCTTTTAGGGATTCATACTTCATTTTTGGTTTCTCCTTTGTTGGGATTGGGGCGAGGATGATTTCTGACCATTTAAAGTCAAAATTCATATACTGGGCTTTTCCGTTATAAAAAGCGTACTCACCTT
>JAHIWJ010000202.1 GCA_018816205.1 Nanobdellota archaeon | reverse complement strand
TAGATGGTCAAATGTCCGAACAAAAGCCCGAAGCTACCGTTCAGGTAAAGGCGGCCTCGGAAGGTTCAGCAAACCTGCAGTAAAGTCCTGGAAAAGAAAAACAAAAACAACCAAACGAATTACAGTAGAATACACCTGCAAAGAATGCAAAAAAACTTCTCAAATCAAAAAAGCCATCCGGGCTGGAAGAATTGAAATAGGAGAGCGCGTAGCAAAGTAAAATGGCAAAAGACAAACAACAATCCCAGCAAAAACAAATGAAGCAAAAAACAAAGATAAAGAAGACTGTGAAAAAGACCTTCTACGAAGTCTTCGCACCCTTAACTTCAACGAAGATAATGCTCTACGCCGCATCCCCGGAAGAACTCAATGACAAAACTGTAAAGATAGACCTCACAAAAAGTCTGCGCGGAAAAAACCTTGAACTCAAGCTAAGGATAAAAAATGAAAACGGCAGCCTTACCGGATTAGCAGAATCCGCCACCTTAGCAAGTTCTTACGTCAGAAAAGTTGTAAGAAAAGGGACAGACTACAACGAAGACTCAATTGCTGCACAATGTCGAGACATGCACGTCAGAATCAAACCTCTTCTAGTAACAAGAAGAAGAGTCTCAAAAGGAATCCTAAAAACCCTGAGAGAAACCGCGAGAAAACACCTCTTAACTTACCTAAAAACCAGAAACGCTGAAGAAATTTTCTCAGAAATTATAGCCAACAAATTACAAAAACAATTAGCAGTCAAACTCAAGAAAATCTACCCTCTTGCACTCTGTGAAATCCGAATGTTCGAAATCCTTAGCCCCATCAAAGACTCTGAAAGAGAACAGACTAAAGAAGCTCCGGAAGACATTTCTCAAAACACTGAAGAATAATTCAAGAATCATTCATTAACTAACGACTCTACCAACTTAACTCTCTCTTCAACAGAGACAGCGGGGATTATAACAACGTCATAACCCAAATCCCGATAAACTTTTATTATCAATGCCTGCATTTCATCTTGATGTTCTTTCGGAAATTGTCTCAAAGAAGTTTGTTCATAAAACCCCAAAGGTTCTAAAACGAAAACCTTTTCATAAATTTTTTTGTGAGCATACTCCAATACGTTGTTAGGGACAAAAAATCCGTTAAACATAAGATAAGCTATTGTGTCCCCAAGACCCCTGTCAGAAAAAATAATCCCTCCGTTTAGTTTAGCCTTTTCGAGCTGTTCTTTTCTAAGCTCAAAAACCATCAAATCAAAATCCATTTTATTTTCTTTTTGAGTAGACAGTTTAATTTTTGCTTCTTCCACACACTCACTAATTGATTCGTATCCCTTCTTTTTCAATTCAGTTAAGAGAGTTGTCTTTCCCGTACGAGGTGCTCCAACAACCGCATAAATTTTCGCCATTCTAATAGCCCTACCAGGATTTGAACCTGGGTTTCCGGGACCAAAACCCGACGTCCTTGACCACTAGACTATAGGGCTATAGTCTTTCTGTTTTCCATTAGCCCCTGTAGTCGCGGGAGGTTCTACCGACCTAGGCTATAGGGCTAGTCTATTTGATTGTCCTAGAGTCGCGTCAGTTTATCTAACTAGGCCCTAAGACCAATATAAGTCTCTTACAAAATCAATTTATAAGTTTAACTAAATTTCAATGCGCCTCTGAGCGATATAAAAATAAGCTATCAATCCTAAGCAGACTATAAAAGAAACTCCTAGAGAAACAATCTCCCAAACAGAAGGAAAAGAAAATATGCTAAAAATAGAAGCCATTCTCAATTTGCTTTCCAAAATAACAAACGGCATAACATTTACGACGCTAGAAAAAAATCCCGGCAGAGTCTCCGGCGCAGTAATCACCGGGAGAAAAATCAAGAATAAAAGAGACAAAGAAACCGAAGCAATGACCGCGCCGTCTTGCGAATTAAAGATATAACCCACCGCGATTCCTGCAAGAGTGAAAAGAGCAATTCCAATAAAAGAATAGACCGCGATGGGAAGCAGATTAACAAGCACGCCTGCTCTCAGGAATATTATAGAAACCCCCAATATAACTAAAGTCTGAATGGCAAGCAAAAAGAAAATGCTTAAGAAATTTCCGGCAACCAAAGAGGCACCGCTAGTCCTGCTCGTTACATTTCTTATGTGGGCCCTAGAAGATCTTTCTTTAAACGTCATCACCGTAGAAAAAATAAGGGACACAAAAAGAATAAAGAACATCAAAAAGCTAGGAAAAAGATAATCCAAAAATTCCAACTTCCTGTCGGAAACAGTTTCCGTTCCGCCCCCCTCAACAGACTTATAAGAAAACGTGAGCGGAGCAAGATTCTGATAATCAATGTTCTTCACCTCGTCCCATTGACTTAAAACCTTGTCTATATCCAGCCTTAAATTAATCAAATTGCTTTTTGTTGTGCTGGCAAGGTTCCTCGCATTAGACACCTCGTATAGAAAAGTATCTCCATCAACACTCTCTTGCAAGGAATCAAACGTGCTATGAACGTGAGAAAAAGAATTTTCTGCTTCATAGACCGCCTGATGAACCGAGGGGTCTAAACCTTCAATCGAGTCAACTACCGCCGCTGCTGAATAAATGTCTCCCCCCAGTTGATCTAGATATAAGCCCAGCCCCTGCGTCTTTTGACGAACATCAACCAAACTATCCTGTGCGCTGTCGAGACTATCTTCAACGTCACCCACCTGGCCTATTGCAGAACCCAAATTGGTATAACTAACTCTCAGTTTATTCATCGGAGCCTCGATTCTGCTCTCCACATCGGCAAGCACGCCTAGAGCCAGAAGCTTAGAATGCTGCTCCGAAACCGCCTGAGTCCTTCCAATCACATCCCAGACTATCCTCGCCTTAGAAAAATCGACATGGGCCACAGTTTCATAATTCAAGTCCTGGGCAATTCCCAAACTTTCTACTTCCACAGGGGGCTTTTTTATTATTTCAATGCAAACCTGCGTCTCTGAATTCTGAACAGCTCTCTTGCATTCTTCCAGAGACATCGCAACAGAAATCTCAAAAGCGCTACTTTGCAAAGCCATAGCATAGCTGTCGACAAACCAATCATTCTCAAGCAGCGCCCTCTCTCCAAGCCTATGAGAAAAAATTGTGGCTTTTATACCCCTAAGCTCGGTGTTTTGCAACGCTGCCCCAACAACCCCCATTAAAATCAAGGGGCCAAAAATCAAAATCAAGATAGAAATCTTGGAGTTGAACATGATTCCAAAATTCCTTTTGAAAATAGAGAATAACGCCATCAGTAAATCTCCCTCATCTGTGATTTATTAATCTGGCTAAGTCTGCCTGATTTTAACATTAAAACACGCGCGCATATTTTAGACAATTCATCAATTCGATGGGATGAAACTAAAACTGCCTTGCCAATCTTGCTCAGTGACACAATAAACTCAGAAAGCGCGTCCGCAAGAATAGGGTCAAGTCCAAGAAATGGCTCATCAAAAACAATAACATCTGGATCAGCTAACAAAGCGCAGGCAATATCTACTCTCTTCTTTGTCCCGCCGGAAAGATTCTTAACGAGAACTTTTTCATATTCTTTCAAGCTTAATCGATTAATCAACAGTTCAATTCTTTCTTTTTTTATCTTCCTGGGTAGTTTATGAACATCAAAAAAAATAGGTGATTAGTGTTATTCCGCACTAAACTCGCCTCCTTACACAAATATCGAATAACAAGTTAAAAACACTTTCGTTTCTGTGATTAAATCTGAATTCCATCTCTTTCAAGTAAAATGGATAATTATTTTTCTTGATTCC